>NZ_BAAFGR010000165.1:0-16784 GCF_041154655.1 Nocardia sp. JMUB6875 | reverse complement strand
CGAGGGGGCTGGGGATGATCTTGTCGGCGGAGAGTTCGCCGGCGACGACGTTGAAGATGGCCTCGGCGGCGGCGACCTTCATGCCCTCGGTGATGCGGCGGGCGCCGGCGTCCAGGGCGCCCTTGAAGACGCCGGGGAAGGCGAGGACGTTGTTGATCTGGTTCGGGAAGTCGCTGCGGCCGGTGGCCACGATGGCGGCGTACTTCTTGGCGACCTCGGGGTGGATCTCCGGGTTCGGGTTCGACATGGCGAACACGAAGGAACCGGGGGCCATGGACGCGATGAGCTCCTCGGCGATGGTGCCCGCCGACAGGCCCAGGAACACGTCGGCGCCCGCGAGCGCCTCGGCCGCGCCGCCGGTCACGCCGCGCGGGTTGGTGCGCTCGGCCAGTGCGGTCTTGTACTCGTTCAGGTCGCCGCGGCCCCGGCTCACGATGCCCTTCGAGTCGAGCACCACGATGTCGGAAACGCCTGCGGCCAGCAGGATGTCGGTGCACGCGACACCGGCGGCGCCGGCACCGGACACCACGACCTTCAGACCGGACATGTCGCGGCCGGTCACCGCGGCCGCGCCCTTGAGGGCGGCCAGCACCACGATGGCGGTGCCGTGCTGATCGTCGTGCATGACCGGGCAGTCCAGCGCCTCGATGACGCGCTTCTCGATCTCGAAGCAGCGCGGCGCGGAGATGTCCTCCAGGTTGACCGCACCGAAGCTCGGGCGCAGGCGGATCAGGGTCTCGACGATCTCGTCGGGATCCTTGGTGTCGAGCACCAGCGGAATCGAATCCAGCCCGGCGAACTTCTTGAACAGTGCCGCCTTGCCCTCCATCACCGGCAGCGAGGCGCGCGGGCCGATATCGCCCAGGCCCAGCACGGCGGTGCCGTCGGAGACGACCACGACCAGGCGCTCGGCCCAGGTGTAGGTCTTGGCGAGCGCCTCGTCCTCGGCGATGCCGAGGCAGACCTTCGCGACGCCGGGGGTGTAGGCGATGGACAGATCGCGCTGGGTCTCCAGCGGAGCGGTGAGTTCGACCGACAGCTTGCCGCCAAGGTGCCCGGCGAAAATTTCTTCGTTGGTGATGTCGGACAGGTTCGCGCCATTGGTGGCGGGGGCCTCGGTGGCATTCACTGCTTCAGTCACGGGTGACACGATTTCACTCCTGATCGGTTCGGACTCAACCGTTTGACGGTTACCGTTCGGTAATAGCTGAATTTATGGTTTCGGTGCTCATATATCTTTTGCCGCAACCGCGTTCAAGCGGAAATGTACGGCGGCAGCACAGATTCGTCGAGCGAGAACCGGAGGGGTGTGTCCGATACAGCGGGGTGATCTCACATGAACCCACGCGTCGGAGTCCGCGATCACCGAGTGTCCCGGGCCGGGCGGTGGCGACGGCCAGGATCGGATCATTCTGCCAGTCCCTGCGACGGCCTGCCAAATCGCCCCCCGGGCCGTCGCGTCGCCTCACCATCGTTGAAGCGTAGGGCAGCCGCGTCACGCCCAGATGAACGGAAACTCGCTGGTGGGAACCTGAACTCGGAGAACTGTCACAACACGGACGCGCGCCGCGCCGTGAGCTGTCAAGCGGGGCGGGCGTGGACGGTGGTGAGGTCGGGCCGGACCCAGACGTTTTCGAGACCCCCCGAGAGCAAACGTACCCGCCAGTCACTTCCCGCGCCCGGATGGTCGGTGCGGCGATGCATGCCGCGGGTCTCGGTGCGGGCCAGCGCCGAGTACTTGGTCCAGCGGGCCACGGCCAGCAGCGCGGCGGCCTGCCGGGCCCGCACCCGGTCGGGTCCCTTTCCGCCGAGCGCCAATTCGACGCCGGGCCACATGCCGTCCAGTTCGGCGATGCTGTCGCGCAAGCTGCCGTCACTGCGCCAATAGCTGCGCCGCAGCGGCAGCGTGTGCTCCTGCACCAGGCCGATCACCGCGCGCGGATCCAGGCGCGCCTTGTCGCCCAGCCCGGCACCGGGCACCGGCCGCGCCTTGCCGACCTTGCGGCGGGCCGCCGCGAATCCGGCCGCGCCCGCCCCCGCCCAGACGCCCGACGAGATGGCCCACGCGCCGTTCTGCCCGCCGAAACCGCTGACCGCGCCGGTCACCGGCTCGCGGGTGGTGACATCGCCCGCGCCGTAGAGGCCGGGAACCGTGGTGGCGCAGTCGAATCCGGCCAGCCGCAGCCCGCCGGTGCCGCGCACCGTGCCCTGCAGCACCGCGCACAGCGGCACCTGCCCCGAGGGGCTGGGCCCGAGCCGCAGCACCTCGGCGCGCACCGCCGCGGGCAGTTCGTCGAGGGCGGCATAGACCCGGCGGCCGTCGGCGATGGCGGCGAAAGCCTGTGCCCGCGAACCGCAGCCCTGCCCCCACAGCACCGCCCGCGATTCGTCGTACAGCGTCGCGAAATGCATGACCTGATCCGAGGCGAACACCGCCGCCACGGGCCGCCCGCCCAGCCGCGGCGAATCGGCCACCGGCGCCAGCGAATACGCGTTGGAGAACTCCATGCCCGACAGCTCGGCCCCGGCCTCCGCGCCCATCAGCAGTCCGTCACCGGTGTCCACATCGGTGCCCGCACCGCCGGAGAGGAAGGCGCAGCCGCCCGTGGCCAGCACCACCGAGCGCGCCCGGACCGTCCAGCGGTGCGGCTCGCCGCGCACGGCGACACCCGACGCGCCGGACACCACGCCATCGCTGTCGGTGATGAGCTGCAGGGCCGGGTGGTAGTCGAGAATCCGCACCCCCGCGACGACCATGCTGCGCCGCAACCGCCCCAGATACTTCGCGCCGTCGAGATAGACCCGCGCCGGGCGCTCGGCGTGTTCCCCGTGGAAGCGGAAGCCGCCCTGGACCAATTGGCCGACGCGCCGGTGGGTCTCGTCCAGCACCCGGTGCATCCACTCCGGATCCCCGAGCCCGCCCCCGTGCGCGAGGGTCTGCTCCACCGCCTGCCCGCGCGCCTCGCCCGCCGGAATGTTCCACAGCGTGACCCCGCCGCGCGCGGTCGGGCCGCTGGTTCCGCACCGGGCCTTGTCGACGACCAACACCCGCGCGCCCGCGGCGGCCGCGGCAAGGGCGGCCCAGGCTCCGGCCGGGCCACCTCCCAGCACCAGCACATCGGCGTCGAATTCGGTCATATCGACAAATGTTCGACCACAGTTCAACGGGTCGCAACCGTTATGCGTATTTCAATTCCACCACTGCGCCCAGAGCAGATATCCGGCTATCCCGAAAACAACCAGCGATCCTAAAAACGCCGTGAAACCCTGACGCCTGTCCGTATATATCTGGGCGGCAACAACCGCCACCGCGGCGGCCACATGCCAGGTCACATCCAGCCATCCGGGGCCCGGAAACCCGCGCCGAACACCGATGATCGCGGTGCCGACGACCGTGGCCGCCAGCACCACGGTGCCCCCCGCGATGATTCCGCTCAGACCCCGGACGATCCTCATACGCTGATCACCGGGACGCCACTGGCTTTGCCCACGATTTCCTCGAATTGCGTTGGGTCGGTGGTGAATTCGCCGAGACGGATGGTCTTGTTGGCACCGTGGTAGTCGGAGGAGCCGGTGGTCAGCAGACCCAGCTCGGCGGCGAGCCGGGCCAGCACCTCGCGATCGGCGGCGCTGTGGTCCGGATGGTCGAGCTCGAGCCCGCCCAACCCGATCTCGGCCAGTTCGCGAATGTGGTCCAGGGCCAGCAGCCGCCCGCGCTTGCGCGCCCGGGCATGCGCCACCACGCTCACCCCGCCCGCCGAGGCGACCATCTCGACGGCCCGCCGCAGCGGCGTGTCGGCCTTCTCGACGTAGTAGCGGCCGTGCGGGGCCAGCAGATCCTGGAAGGCCGCGTCGACCGTCGGAACGACACCGGCCTGGACCAGCGCACGCGCCAGATGCGGGCGGCCCGCCGACGGGCCCACCGAGGCCATCACCGCATCGGGATCGATGGGCAGGCCGTCCGCGGCCATCTGCTCGGCCATGGCCCGCAGCCGCACCACGCGCTCGGCGCGCAGCCGCTCGCGCTCCTGCGCGAAGGATTCGTCATTCGGGTCGAACAGGTAGGCCAGCAGGTGCACCGGCACCGGATACCCGTCCTCCCCCAGCCCCACACACGACATCTCCATGCCGCGCACCAGGGTCAGCCCGGGCGGCAGGGCCTCGACCGCCTCGGCCCAGCCGGAGGTGGTGTCGTGGTCGGTCAGGGCCACCACGTCGAGACCCGCCGCGGCGGCCTTCGCGATCAGTTCGGCCGGGGTGTCCGTGCCGTCGGACGCGGTGGAGTGGGTGTGGAGATCAATGCGCACGCTCCCTATATTGCCTGCGCGGTGGCGGATCACCCGGGCCAGGGACGATTAGCATCCCTGGGGTGTCCTCGAATTCGCCGCTGCCCTCGTTCCACTGGCCCGGGCGCTCCGGCCCCGCGCCGGCGGCGCCCAAGCCCGCGGGGCCGGGGCGGATCGTCGACTGCGCGGTGTACGTCGACGGACGGCGACAATCGGATCAGTGCACCTACAAGGACGCCCTGGCCGAAGTGCGGGAACGCCAGGAGGGCTTCGTCTGGCTCGGACTGCTCGAGCCGGGCGTCGAGCTGATGTCCGATGTGGCGAAAACCTTCGGACTGCACACCCTCGCCGTCGAGGATGCCGTGAAGGCGCACCAGCGCCCCAAACTCGAACGCTACGACGACATCCTGTTCCTGGTGCTGCGCACCGTGCGCTACCACGAGCACGAGCTCAACACCGTCGCCGAGATCGTCGACACCGGCGAGATCATGGTCTTCGCCGGGCCGGACTTCGCGATCACCGTGCGGCACGGCGACCACACCGAATTGGCCGGTGTCCGAAAGGATCTGGAGGCCGACCCGAAGCAGCTGACGCTCGGACCGGGCGCGGTGCTGCACGCGGTCGCCGACCGCGTGGTCGACTCCTACGTGGAGGTCACCGCCGCCATCGAGGAGGATGTGGACGCCATGGAGGAGGCGGTCTTCACGCCGGCCAACAAGATCGAGATCGAAGCCATCTATCAGCTCAAGCGCGAAGTGGTGGAACTGCGCCGCGCCGTCAAACCGCTGCAGCTGCCGCTGCAGGTGCTCACCCACGACACGAGTCTGCCGCTGCCCAAGGAGATCCGGCGTTATCTGCGCGACGTCACCGACCACCACACCGCTGTCACCGAGCAGATCCTCGACTTCAACGAGTCCCTGTCGGCGCTGATCAATGCCGCGCTGGCGAAGGTGAGCGTGCAGCAGAACACCGATATGCGCAAGATCTCCGCGTACGCCGCCATGGCCGCGGTGCCGACCATGGTCGCGGGCGTCTACGGCATGAATTTCGAACACATGCCGGAACTTTCGTGGACCTTCGGCTATCCGGCCGTGATCGCCCTCATGGTGGCGCTGTGCGCCGGGCTGTACGCGAACTTCCATCGCAACAAGTGGTTGTGAGCACCCCGCCCCACCAGGGGCGTTGCTGAGCGTCTCGACTCGCGGGCCGTCCGATTGCTATGAATGCGGGCGTGCTCTCGATGAGGAACCCGGCGCCGCGCCGCCGGATGGGTTGGTGGACAGCAATATTCGGGCTGCTGCTAGCCGTGCCGGTGCCCGCCTCGGCCGAACCGCCCGACACCTACGTCGACGCCCTGGCCGACGCCGCACCGGCTCCCGACCTGCACTGGACCGACTGCGATTCCGGATTCTCCTGCGCCACAGCGCGAGTGCCCCTGGACTACGCGCACCCCGACGCCCGCTCGATCGAGCTGTCGGTGATCAAACTCCCCGCCTCCGATCCGGCCCACAAGATCGGCACCCTCTTCGTCAACTTCGGCGGCCCCGGCCGCTCCGGCGTGGCGCGCCTGCGGCAGCGGGCGCAGTGGCCGTGGCTGTTCTCCGACGCCCTGCGCGCCCGCTTCGACCTGGTGTCGTGGGATACCCGCGGTGTCGCGAACAGCGCACCGGTGCACTGCTTTCCGGACGCGACCGCGCAGCAGCTGTTCTTCGCCACCTATCCCCCGATGCCCGGCACGCCCGGCGGTGAGCCCGCGTTCTTCGCCGCCGCCAAGACCTTGGCCGACGCCTGCGGGCAGCGGGCCGCCGACCTGCTGCCGCATATGTCGACCGAGAACACCGTCCGGGACCTGGAGCTGCTGCGCCGCGCCGTCGGCGACGACAAGCTGACCTACCACGGGATTTCGTACGGCACCTACGTGGGTGCGTTGTACGCCAATATGTTTCCCGGCCGCGTGCGCGGTCTGGTGCTCGACGGCTCGATGGACTTCCGCGGCAATGCCCTCGGGGCCGATGACGCCGATGCCGACCGGCCCGTCGACACCCGGCAGGATGTCGCGACCAGTCTCGCGAGCACCTTCGACGCCATGCTCGAGGCCTGCGTGGCGGCCGGACCCGAATGTGCCTTCTCCGAAGGGGATCCGCGTGAGAAGTGGCAGCGGATCCTCGAACGCGTACGGCGCGAACCCATCTCGTGGGACGGCAAGCGCTACGATTACGGGACCGTGGTCGCCACCGCGGGCGAGCTGTCCAACCCGGCGGGCTGGCCCACCGTCGCCGCCACCCTGCAACAGCTCTACGACCTGCGCGAAACCCCTTATCTGCCAACCGATGTGCTGGCCGAGACCGCGGCGCTGGTGCGGCAGGTGGCCGATATCGGCACCGGCAGCGCCGCCATTCCCGGGCTTCCGGCGGGACTGGGCGGCACCGGCGCGAACACCTACGACGACAACTACACCGAGGCCTTCCACGCCGTCCAGTGCGCCGACAGCCGGGTGCCGCGCGACGAACGCCGCTACAGCGCGCTCGCGGTCAGCGAGGACCAACGGGTGCCGGTCTTCGGCCGCCTCGGTGTTCTGACCGCCATGACCTGCGCCTACTGGCCGCAGACGGCGGTGCGGCCCTACAGCGGGCCATGGAATCGCAAGACCGCCCCGATCCTGATCATCAACAGCCGCAACGACCCCGCCACCCCGCTGGCCGGAGCCGCCGCGGGCGCGGCCGAACTGGCTGACGCCCACCTGCTCGTGGTCGAGGGCGCCGGGCACAGCAGCATGTACGTGCACAGCACCTGCTCGGAGGCCGCAAAGCGCGAATACCTCACCGCAGGAACGCTTCCGGCGAACGGGGCAACCTGCCCGGTGGACGGCAACCCGTTCGTTCGAACGAATTGACGGAGGTCCCGGGGCGGCCTAGAGCGAAGCCGCCGACCGCCCCGGGTCGCGCACGTCGATTCCGGCCTCGGCCCACGCGTCGCGCAGCGCGGCCGCGCCGCGAATGCGCACCCACGCCGCCTCGGTCGCGGTGATCGGCACCACCGTCAGGAATCGCACGGGCTCGGCGGGTTCCGGCAGCACGACCTCCGGAATCTCGCTCTCGCCCAGCAGCACCGCGGTGAACGGCGAGTTGACCCACAGCGGTTCGCCCAGATCCAGCAGCGCATCCGCCTGCAGCACAACGCCTTCCACCGACGGCGCCGCCGTCAGCACGCCCAGCGTGCGGGTCAGCCCCGAGCCCGCGCCCGCACCGCCGCGCAGCGTGAGCACCAGCTCGGCGCGCGGCCCGCGCACCGGATCGGCCAGCGCCGCCGCCGGATCGGTCATCGGATGCCGCGAGCCGCCCAGCGTCGCGTAGTGCACGAACTCGCCGTCCGGCACGCGCAGGATGTCGATGGGCTCCAGACCCAGAAACGTCACCGAAGCCGAATCGGCGGATTCCACCCCGAAATGTCCGAGCACCCCGGCTCGGACTTTGTCCAGCACATCCATGAACTAGATCGCCAGCCTGGCGAGCATGTCGCGCGCCTGCTCGGCGGTCTTCGGATCGCACAGCACGTCGTAGCGCCCGGCCACCAGCTGCATGGTGGAGGCGAAGTCGCGCTGGCCCCGGGTGGCCGCGTACGGGATGGACGCGGAGATGAGACCGAAGATGATGCCGCCGATCAGACCCACCGCCAGCGGGCCGATGGCCCCGCCGGAGGTGAACATGCTCAGCAGCAGACCCAGGAACAGGCCCAGCCAGGCGCCCGAAACCATGCCGCCGCCAATGACTTTGCCCCAGGTCAGCCGGTAGAGCACGCGCTCGACCTGCATGAGGTCGACGCCGACGATGGTCACGCCCTCGACCGGGAACTGATTGTCGGCCAGGTAGTCGACCGCGCGCTGCGCCTCCGCATAGGTCGGGTAGGAGCCGATCGGCCAGCCCGACGGAGGCGTCGGGAGGCCCGGGCGGCCCCGGTTCGCATTCCCCATGGGATTTGTCATGACTCCATCATGCTATTTCGCGTCGACAGTCGGGGGGATGAAACGCGTGGTTCGCGCCATTCCGGCCGCCCGACCCTTATCGGCTATGACCTGCGCCATTTTCGCGCTGGCCTCATCGATCATCTCGTCGCCGAGCATGACAGCCCCACGCGTGCCGCCGTCCACCGAGGTGTGGAAGGCGTACGCGTCCAGAATCTCCTCGGCCCGGTCGTAATCGCTCTGACGTGGGCTGAAGATCTCGTTGCAGGCGGTGATCTGATCCGGATGCAGCACCCACTTGCCATCGAAACCCAGTGCGGCGGTACGGGATGCGTTGCGGCGGAAACCGTCGATATCGCGCACCGCGAGATACGGCCCGTCGATGGCCTGCAGCCCGTGCGCCCGGGCCGCGAGCAAGATCGTCATATAGATGTGGTGATACGCGTCACCGGGCTCGTACCCCTCGGGCTGCTCCCCCACCACCAGCGTGCGCATATTGATCGACGCCATGAAATCGGCGGGCCCGAACACCAGCGTCTGCACCCGCGGGCTCGCGGTGGCGATGGCGTCGATATTGCGCAGCCCGAGCGCGTTCTCGATCTGCGGCTCGATCCCGATCCGGCCGACCGGCAGCCCGTTGGCCCTCTCCAGCTGGGTCAGCAGCAGGTCGAGGGCCTGCACCTGGCCCGCGTCGATCACCTTGGGCAGCAGGATGGCGTCGAGCTCGGAGCCCGCGCCCTCCACCACCGTGATGACATCGGCGTAGGTGTACTCGGTGCTCCAATCATTGACCCGCACAACGCGAATCTGATCGCCCCAGCCGCCGGAGTTCAGCGCCGCCACGATATTGGCCCGCGCCGCCGCCTTGGCCGCCGGCGCGACCGCGTCCTCGAGATCCAGGAACACCTCGTCGGCCGCCAGCCCCTTGGCCTTCTCGATCATGCGCGGATTGCTGCCGGGCACGGCGAGCACCGATCGACGTGATGTCATCCCTCACTCCTTGTCCATTTCGGCGTGCTCGGAGCCCCTGCGTGGTTACGCAAGCTGCCTCCTCCGGGGCTTGACCGAGCCCGCCAGCACGTGGCGCGACATTTCGGACGCGTTCGACCCACTAGCCTTATCAAACATGGCAGCGACGAAGGTTTTCGCCGCCCGGTTGGCGGGCTTGGTGGTACTGGGACCGGACGGCGAGTCTATCGGCCGCCTCCGCGACATCGTGATCTCGATACGGTACGACCGCCAGCAGCCCCGGGTCCTCGGCATCCTGGTCGAACTGCCCACCCGCAAGCGGATTTTCGTGCCCATGCTGCGGGTCCAGGCCGTCGATCCGGGCGCGGTCACGCTCACCACCGGGACCATCAGTGTCCGCCGCTTCGAGCAGCGACCGGGCGAGTTGCTGGCCGTCGCGCAGATTCTCGACTCCACGGTCCGGGTCAACGATCCCGAACTCCCGCAACTCGCCGGCGCCGATGTGGTCGTGGTCGATCTGGGCGTCGAACAGGGCCGCACCCGCGACTGGGTGGTCTCCCGGGTCGCCGTGCGCGAACGCCGCCGCCTGGGCGTCGGCTTCGGGCGGCGCGGCGCGGTGCACGTGGTCGACTGGGCGATGGTGCGCGGCCTCACCCAGACCGAACTCAACCTCCCCGGCCAGGACGTCACCCAGCTGCTCGGCCAGTTCGAGGGCATGCGACCCGCCGACGTCGCGCACATGCTGCGCGAACTGCCGCACAAGCGCCGCATCGAGGTGGCCTCCGCCTTCGACGACGAGCGACTCGCCGACGTGGTCCAGGAACTTCCCGAGAACGATCAGGTCGAACTGCTCGAGCAGCTCGGCGTGGAACGCGCCGCCGACCTGCTCGAGGCCATGGACCCCGACGACGCCGCCGACCTGCTGGGCGAGCTGCCCGCCGGCGAGGCGGAATCACTGCTGGCGCTGATGGATCCGGAGGACTCCGAACCGGTGCGCCGCCTGCTCGAGCACGCGCCCTACACCGCCGGCGGTCTGATGACCCCGGACGCGGTGGTGCTGACCGCGTCCACCACGGTCGCCGAGGCGCTCGCGCGCATCCGCGACCCGGAGCTGACCCCGGCCCTGGCGTCCATGGCGTTCGTGGTCCGCCCGCCCACCGCCACGCCGACCGGCCGCTACCTGGGTTGCGTGCATTTCCAGCAGCTGCTGCGGGAACCGCCCGCGAACCTGGTCGGCGGCATTGTCGACACCGATCTGGTGCAATTGCGGCCCGAGGCCCCGCTGACCGCGGTGACCCGCTATTTCGCCACCTACAACCTGGTGTGCGGACCCGTGGTGGACGCGGAGAATCATCTACTGGGCGCCGTCACCGTCGACGACGTGCTCGACCACCTGCTGCCCGAGGACTGGCGTGAGCAGGACGAAGACCATCACGACGTGCACGGTGTGCCCGTGATCGAGGGGACGGGAGGCCGCGCGTGAGTGATCGGCTGGAGAAACTCAGCGCCCGCCAGCGTCTCGAAACGCCCATGGAGAACCGCTTTCGCGGTTTGGATTGGGATGCCGAGGCGCTCGCGCGCACCAGCGAGCAGGTCGCGCGATTCCTGGGCACCGGCCGCTATCTGGTGATCCAGACCGTGGTCGTGGTGGTGTGGATCCTGCTCAACGTCTTCGCCGTCAGCCTGCGCTGGGACCCGTATCCGTTCATCCTGCTGAACCTCGCGTTCTCCACCCAGGCCGCCTACGCAGCGCCGCTGATCCTTTTGGCGCAGAACCGTCAGGACAATCGCGACCGGGTGTCGTTGGAGGAGGACCGGTCCCGAGCGGCCCAGACGAAGGCCGACACCGAATTCCTGGCGCGCGAGCTGGCGGCGCTGCGCCTGGCCGTCGGCGAGGTCGCCACGCGCGACTACGTGCGCAGGGAACTGGACGACATCAAGGAGACCCTGGTCAGATTGGAGAAACTGGCTGTCGGCGGCGAGGTCGTCGGGGCCAGGAAAGCAAAGAAGAGTACCGAGCGGAAGACGGACGAGGTCGCAATTTCGGCACAAAAAGATGGCGACTGACCACAGAAGTTGTTCCGAACGAGCTGACTCATGGGTAACCTGGATCACGTTGTTCCGAGCGACCGACCCAGACACTGCCGCAGTATGAGTGTCATCCCCGGGAACCGGCCGCACGACTGAGGGGATTGTGTGGTGGCGAAGAGAATATCTGCTCCGGTGACAGCGTCGGCGCTGTTGATAGCGGGCCTGGTCACCGCCGGTTCGACCACCAATACCACGGTTCACACCGCCGCCCCGCAGGCCGCCCCGGACGCCTTGCTGGCGGCCGCGTCCGCGCACAACGCGAGCGTGAACAGTCCCGTCGAAACGCCCTCGGATCAAACCGTAGGGCTGGTTCCGGCGGCTCCGGAGGCGCCCCGCAAACTCAGCGCAATGACACCGCCCGCGGACGGTGTCCCGCTCTTCGGCGGCACCGTTCCGCTGCACGACATCGCCTTGCCCGGCGGCAGCGGCGTGCTCGGGATTCCCGAGATCGTGCTGGCCGCCTACCGCAATGCCGAACTGGCGCTCCAGTCCTCGGACCCGAACTGCCACCTGCCGTGGTACCTGCTGGCCGGCATCGGCCGCATCGAGTCCAATCACGCCGACAACGGCCGCACCGACGCCGCGGGCACCACGGTCACCCCGATCTACGGCCCGGCGCTGGACGGCACGCTGCCCGGCAACGAGATCATCAAGGCCGCCGACGGCAACTACGTGCGCGCCATCGGGCCCATGCAGTTCCTGCCCAGCACCTGGTCGGTGTACGCCGCCAATGGAAAGGGCAGCGGCACACCGGATCCCAACAACGTCTTCGACGCCGCGCTGGCCGCGGGCAAGTACCTGTGCTCGGGCGGGCTGGATCTGGCCGATTCGCAGCAGCAGCTGCGGGCCGTGCTGCGCTACAACAATTCGGTCGCCTACGCGGCCAATGTGCTCAGCTGGGCCAACGCCTACAAGACCGGCGGCGCTCCGCAGCAGGTCACCATCTCCCCGGATCTGGTGCCCAACAACTACGTTCCGGTCAGCGGTCCCGATATCACGGTGGCCTCCACTACGATTCCGGCCACCACCGAGGCCGAGACCACGCAGCCGACCACCACGGTCCAGACGCCGACCCAGGTGATGATCACCATCCCGGGTCTGCCGCCCATCCCCTGCGGCATCTTCTGCCCGGCTCCGGCCCAGCCCGCGAATCCCTGTGAGCAGGCGGCGGTTCCGGCGAATCCGGATCAGAAGCTGCCCGAGAGCGGTACGCCCGGCGAGCAGGTGATCGGGTCCGACGGGCAGCCGATCACGACCGCCGAGGGCAAGCCGATCGTGTTCGGCCCCGACGGCAAGCCGGTGGTCAAGGATCAGGCGCTCACCAGTTGCAATGTCCAGGCGGGACAGCAGGATCCGAAGCAGGACCAGCCGCAGCAGGCAGTCCAGCAACCGCAGGACCAGCAAACTGTTCAGCCGGCCAAGACGCCCGAGGCCGAGCCCATGGCTCCCGCGGATTCCGCCCCGGACACCGTCGAGACCACCACTCCCGCGCCGGGCATCACGCTGCCGTTCGGCATCACGATCCCGCTGCCGGTTCCGGCGCCCGCGCCCGCCCCGTAACGATTGTGTGATTCGCGAGTTTCGGAGCGTCGCTCCGGAACTCGCGTTTGACTTGGGAATACTTCGAAACCTGAGAATTGGTCACGAAGTAGTAACGGGAAGGTCTCAGATAAGGTAACGTGGCCTCCACTGCATCACCCCGGTATCAACCGATGGCAATGGAGGGTCACCACACAGTGGGTCGTCACCGCAAACCCCCGGTCCCGAAGGTTCGCCGTGGATCGGTCATCGCATTAACCGGGCTGGTGCCCGCCGGACTCGCCACAGTTACCGGAGCCGGCGACGGGCACCTCACCGACAAGCTCACGGCCACCGTCCAGCAACAACTGTCCAACGACGGCGACGAGCAACTACCCAGACCGGAGGCGGCCGAACCCGCCGCCGCCCCGGAACCGCTGCTCCGCGAGGCCAAACAGGTCGGGCCCGTTGGCCCTCCGCAGGTGAAGACCGTCGCGCAGCCGGACGACCGGATGCCGTCGGCGCGCCCCGCCGGACCGCTCGGCATGCCGGGCGTGGCGTTCGACGCCTACCAGAACGCGGAACACGTTCTGGCCGTGGAGAATCCGACCTGCAATATGCCGTGGAACCTGCTCGCGGGCATCGGCCGCGTGGAATCCACCCACGGCTTCGGCAAGATCGACGACAACGGGTATCCGCTGCAGAACGTCTACGGCCCCGTCCTCGACGGAAGTCTCTACGGCAACAACGTGATCGCGACCGCGGAGGGCGGCGACCTGGACGGACTGTCGGGCAGCTACCGGCGCGCGGTGGGCCCCATGCAGTTCCTGCCCGAGACCTGGCGCAAGTACGCGGCCGACGGCAATGGCGACGGCATCGCCGATCCGCAGAACATGTACGACGCCACGCTGACCGCGGGCAAGTACCTCTGCCAGGGCGGCCTGGACATGCGCGATCCGGGCCAGCAGACCCGGGCCATCCTCCGCTACAACAACTCCATGGCCTACGTCGCGAATGTGATGGCCTGGGAGACCGCGTACGGCTCCGGCGTCTCGCCCTCACCCGCCGCCCTGCCACGGATCTAGCGTCCCTAGACTGGCGGCATGCCAGTGGTAACGGAATCGGATGTGCGGGGCGCGCTCGCGAAGGTGAACGACCCGGAGATCCGGAAGCCGATCACCGAGCTGGGCATGGTGAAGAGCGTCGAGGTCGGCGCGGATAGCAGTGTCCACGTTGTGATCTACCTGACGACATCGGCGTGCCCGATGAAAACCGCCATCCAGGAACGGGTCACGAAGGCCGTGGCCGACGTGGCCGGGGTCGGCGCGATCACCGTCGAGCTCGACGTCATGAACGACGAGCAGCGCACCGAGCTGCGCCGCAAGCTGCGCGGCGATGCCGCCGAACCGGTCATCCCGTTCGCCCAGCCGGGCTCGCTGACCCGCGTGTACGCGGTCGCGTCCGGCAAGGGCGGCGTCGGAAAGTCTTCCGTCACCGTGAATCTCGCGGCCGCCATGGCCGCCAAGGGCCTGTCGGTGGGCGTTCTCGACGCCGACATCTACGGCCACTCCGTGCCGCGCATGCTGGGCACCGAGCAGCGGCCGACCCAGGTCGAGCGGATGATCATGCCGCCCATCGCGCACGACGTGAAGGTCATCTCGATCTCCATGTTCACCCAGGGCAACACGCCGGTGGTGTGGCGCGGCCCGATGCTGCACCGCGCGCTGCAGCAGTTCCTGGCCGACGTGTTCTGGGGCGATCTCGACATCCTGCTGCTGGATCTGCCGCCGGGCACCGGCGACGTGGCCATCTCGCTGGCCCAGCTGATCCCCAACGCGGAGATCCTGGTCGTCACCACCCCGCAGCTGGCCGCCGCCGAGGTCGCCGAGCGGGCGGGCTCGATCGCGCTGCAGACGCGGCAGCGCATCGCCGGTGTCATCGAGAACATGTCGTGGCTGGATCTGCCCGACGGGTCCCGGATGGAGCTGTACGGGTCCGGGGGCGGGCAGACCGTGGCGGAGAACCTGACCCGCGCGATCGGCGCGAATGTGCCGCTGCTGGGCCAGATCCCGATCGAGCAGCAGCTGCGCGAGGCGGGCGACGAGGGCACCCCGATCGTGCTGCGCGCCCCGGAGAGCGCGTCCGGCAAGGCGCTGCTGGAGATCGCCGACAAGCTGGCGGTCCGCCGCCGCGGCCTCGCGGGCATGTCGCTGAGCATCGACACCACGCGCCACCTCTAACCCCCACTCGTATCCCTGGTCGTCCCCGGCGTGCATCAGCACGCCGGGGACGACCTTTTTCTCTTTGCGGCAGCGGGGAATTCGAGGGCTGGTTTCCGCCAGGGGCTCGGGCGGACCCGGGGTTGTCCGCCGCCTAAGCTCGGGGACATGCTCACGATGCTGCTGTACGTGCTGATCGTCGGATTGGTCGCCGCGCTGCTGTTCCTGGTGGCGAGTGCGATCTTCGGGCGCTCCGAGGAGCTCGGGCCGCTACCGGAGGGGACGACCGTCACCGTATTGCCCGCGTCGGGGATCAGCGCCTGCGATGTGCGCGCGCTGCGGTTCCAGCAGGTGTTCCGGGGGTACAAGGCGGGTGAGGTGGACTGGGCGCTGACCCGGCTCGCGGCCCGCATCGACGAGTTGGAGGGGCAGCTGGCCCGCGCGACCGCCGGGGCGACGGGGGCGGCGCAATCACAGCCCACGGCCGAACCGTCCCCGAATGGTGGCGCTCCCATTCCACAGGTGCTGCCGGGCGAGTCCGCCCCAGCCGCCCCCATTCCGGCTCCCGCTCCGATTCCGGCTGCCGCTCCGGCTCCTGCCCCAGCACCGGCACCGGCCGAACCCCCGACCGCCACCGCCGAGGTCACCACCACCCCGGTGCAGCGCAGCGAGGAGCCGGGCGCGCGATGACAATGGAATCGAACGGCGACGGCCGGATTCGGTGCGGGTGGTCGGAAGGTAGCCAGCTTTATCGGGATTACCACGATCAGGAGTGGGGACGGCCGCTGCACGGCGATGACGCGCTTTTCGAGCGAATGTGCCTCGAGGCGTTTCAGTCGGGTTTGGCGTGGATCACGATTTTGCGGAAGCGGCCCGCCTTCCGGACGGCATTCGAGGGCTTCGCGATCGAGCGGGTGGCGGAGTTCGGGGACGCCGACGTGGAACGCCTCATGGCGGATCCGGGCATTGTTCGCAATCGAGCCAAAATACTGGCCAGCATCCACAATGCGCGGGTTGCCCGGGATCTCGGGGAGAGCCTGGACACACTGCTCTGGTCCTATGCCCCGGCCCGGCGCGAGCGGCCCCGGAGCACCGCCGATGTGCCCGCTGTCACAGCCGAATCCACCGCTCTCGCAAAAGAACTCAAGCGGCGCGGGTTCAAATTCGTGGGGCCCACGACCGCCTACGCACTCATGCAGGCGACGGGGATGGTAGACGATCACATCACCGATTGCTGGGTGAATGTGAGTACTCGTTGAACGCCACGTCGGTCGGTTTTTGGAACTCAGGTACCCGCCCCGATCCGCGATAGGGAAGAATGGGCTAGGTGCGGCCCGCCACATACCGGCGGGCTGCCTGGTTGGTGACAACTGGAGTTCCATGAAAGTGCGCAGCAGACCGCGCAGATCTGGAGGGAGCAGAGGATGGCGGCCATGAAGCCCCGCACCGGGGACGGTCCCCTCGAGGCAACCAAGGAAGGGCGTGGAATCGTGATGCGGGTTCCACTCGAGGGTGGCGGGCGGCTGGTCGTCGAGCTCACGCCGGATGAAGCCGCAGCGCTGGGTGAAGAACTCACCAAAGTCACCGCCTAGCAGCGACAACCCAACCCACGGGACGTTCGGGGGCCCCGCCCCCGACCCCCTGGGGAACCCCGGGGCCGATGCCCCCTACCTCGGCGCAGCCGAGCCGACCCCCCCGGACCGGCTCATCGCCTGCGCCGATCTTTTGGCCTGCCCACAC
>NZ_BAAFGR010000164.1:0-16832 GCF_041154655.1 Nocardia sp. JMUB6875 | reverse complement strand
ACCCCACCCCCCACTGTCGATCCGGCACCCCGTCTCCCAAACCGCAATGTTCCCGCAGGTAGGGCCGCGATTTGGGAACTGTACAACCGATACGCTAAAGTTTTCTCCGGCCGGTCCGGAAGGGCCAGCCAGGGAAACAATCCCCTATAGCTCAATTGGCAGAGCAGCCGACTGTTAATCGGCAGGTTTCTGGTTCGAGTCCAGATGGGGGAGCAAGAATAAGCCCTTGACCAGTAATTCTGGTCAAGGGCTTTATTCGTTTGGCGTGGCCGCCCCCGCGAAACCGACTCATCGGGCATGATCGAAAACATGAGCGAAGATCTAGGCCCCCAGCAGTACCTGCCTGTCTGGTCGAGCCCGTCGATCGACAACCCCGCCTCGCCGATCGAGAACTCCCAATCGCCGACGACACACGACTACGCGGTCTTCCGGGCAGCAGCCCCGACCGACGAGTAAGCCGCGGCTGGACGAGGCCCACGAGTCCTATCCAGCCGCGGTCAGGGTCAGCGGCGTCGCGGGTCGGCGCAGCGGGATTCCCAGGCGGCGGGCAGATCCTCGGAAAGGACCGGGGCGGCGAGGGTTTCGTCATCGAGGCCGAAGGCGTCCAGCAGTGCGGGCAGATGCTCGGCGAGGCCGTCGAGCGCTCGGCGCAGGTGCTGTTTGATCGCGCCGACGGCGGCGAGGTCGAGCATCCCGTGGCTGAGGTACCAGAGGGCGTGCTGGTCGAGGTAGCTCAGCGCGAAGACCTCACGCACGGCGGCGATTTCGGGGTGATCCGAGTGTCGGTGCAGGGCCTGTAGGGCTTCCTCGGCCGAGTATGCCTCGGCCAGGGCGAGCGCTTCGGGGATGACTGCGAGTCTGCCTTCGAGTCCGGGTGTGGCCAGATATTGCTGGGTTTCTTCGACGATGGTGAGGGTGCGGGCGTTGAACAGGCTCAGCTGGTCGCCGGGATCGGCCGGGTCGTGGATTCCGGCCTCGGGCGGGAGTTTCCCGGCGAGGTGTTTGGCCAGGACGCGCCCGGCCACCGAGCCCAGCACGTGGCAGTCGCCTTCGCCGGTGATCGCGGCGTGGCATACGCCGATGTAGTCGGAAACCCGGTTGGCGCTGAACATTCCCTGTGCGCCCATGCGGATACGACAGTGGGTGACGGTGTCGAGGGCGTGCAGCTGGATGTAGTGCTTGGCCAGCATGACCGAGACGACGGTGTCGCGGCTGGTGAGGTCGGCCGTGGCGAGCGAGGTTTTCACCGCGTTGCCGTAGATGGTGCGGGCCAGGGTGCCCGCGAGATCGGTGAGCAGGGTGTCGCGCACGTGCGGCAGTTCGGCCATGGTCGGGGTGTCCGAGGGCGTCAGCGGCACAACGCGTTTGGCGGCGTAGCGCAGCGCGATGTAGAGCGCGGCGCGGGCGGCGGCGTTGAGACACGAGGAGAGCGCGAGCCGTCCGACGGTGAGCTGGCTGATGGCGGAGGCGAAGGAACGCTTGCGGCTGTCCTCGTCGCGCCAGGTCAGCACACCGTGGTCGTCGATGGTGGCGAGGTCGTTGCTCAGCCAGGCGCTGCGGTCGACTCGGAGTTTGTCGAAGGCGATGACGGAATTGTCCATGATGACCAGCGGCTGATGGTCGAGTTGGGTGATCGTCACACCGGGCGCGGGGGTCCCGTCGGCGCCGCGTAGTCGTGCCGCGAACAGGTGCACGCCTTGGTCGACACCGGCGGCGTCGATGAAGCGGGCGCCGACCACGCAGACCCGTGCCACCGGAATGCCGACGCTGGGCATGAACTTGCGGTCCCGCGGGGTGGGGGTATCGATGACGAACCCGTCGCCGTCCCAGCTCGCCCGGGTCTGCATGAACTGGATGTTGGATCCGCATCCGTATTCGGTGAGCAGCATGACGCCGACGCTGGAGCCGTCGTCGAGATCGGCGAGATACGGTGCGGCCGAGTCGATGTCGGTGAGGGTGGACAGACTGCCCGAGGCCAGGTTGTAGTGCCCGGAGATCAGCGGGATCAGGTCGGTCGCCAGCACTGCCGACCAGTCGAAGACCGCGAACAGCCGGGGCAGGTCGGTGGCGATGTCGCGGGTGCTGCCGACCTCGGCGACCAGATTGTGCAATTGGTCGTAGGCGTTCTGGCGGCGTTGTTCCTGGCTTTGGGCCTCGGTGACGAAGTAGGCGGGGTTGCTCAGGATCTTCTGCAGGTGCTGGTCGAATTCCAGGCTGCCGTGGCGGATGACCTCGGCCAGCGAGATCGGCCCCTGTTGTGCGGGAGTGTGCATGATCCGTCTCCTACTCATTTACTGGGTCCCACCGGCAATTCGGTCCGCCGGGGGCATAGGAGGTCGCCGCCATGCTTGGGCGCGCCGGAACCCGCCCTGTGCAGGACGGCGGGGCCGGAACATCGGAGCCGGGCGATTACCTGTCAGAAGCTCGTCGCACCACGCACCTTCACGGGACGTCCCTGCCGCGCGCGGCGGGGGAGGGTGCGGAATGCCGACCGGATCGGGGTCGGCGGACAGGAGTTCGGGAGTGTGCGGGCCACGCGAAAGCGCCGGTGCGCCACGGTCGCGGTCGGATCCGTTCGCCGGATCCGTTGCCGTGGTGTCACCTTCGGCCCGCTAGTCACGAATTGTAGTGTTGCACAAATTGTCTGGATGTTCGCGGTGAAACTTCCCAGCAGTGTGCCGGGAGGCTAGGTCGCGGGGAACGGGAAGCGCACCGGAGGGAAGGTCACGGGCAGTTCGGTCAGGGCGCGGTGGAACGGGCCGGGACGCCACACCAGCTCTTCCGGTGGGACGGCGAGCCTGACTTCGGGCAGGTAGTCGAAGAGCTGGTCGATCACTTCCTGCGCCAGCAGCCGCCCGTAGGGTCGCGCGGCCGCGGGGCAGGCGTGGTCACCGGAGCTGAACGCGAGGTTCCAGCCGTTGTCGAGGCTGCCGCCCTTCATGGCCGGGTCGGTATTGCACGCGGTCATGCTGATGATCACCGGCTCGTGGGCGGGGAGCAGGAACTTCTCGATCAGGATCGGCTGCGGCGGATAGGTGATGCAGTAGTTGGCCATCGGCGGGTCGGTGGCCAATCGCTCGTCGATGGCCACGGCGGTTGGCAGGGGAGGCGCGTCGAGGGCGCTGATGAACCGGTCGTCGGTCAGCATCAGCAGCAGGGTGTTGGCGATGAGGTTCACCGGCGGCTCGACACCGGCGGCGAACAGCAGCACCAGTTGGTGGACCATCTCCTCGTCGGACAGCTCGGCGGGATCCTGGACCAGCCGCGTGGCGACGTCGTCGCCGGGCTGGGCGCGTTTGAGTGTCGTGAGGTCGAGCAGGGCCGCACCCATCTGCGCGTTGACCGTCGCGGTGTCGACGCCGTCGAACATGGCGGCGCTGGCGGCCGCGACGCGCTGACCGATCTCGGGTGGGCAGCCGAGGATCTCGCAGAAGACCGAGAACACCATCGGCAGGGCGTACTGGCCGAGGATGTCGGCGTGGCCCTCGGTGGCGAATCCGTTGACGATGTGGACCGCGGAGCGCTCGACGATGCCACGGACCGCGAACAGGTCGATACCGGCCAGTGCGTCGGACAGCGCCTTGCGGTAGCGGGCGTGCGCCGCGCCGCTGGTCCGGATCGCATTGGGCCGGTACTCGACCATGGGCAGGATCGGCATGTCGGCGGGCACGCTCTGCTGCCACATCCGCGGATCGGCCGGAAAATGCAGGGGGTCGTTGAGGATTCGCACCGCGACCGAATAGTCGATGACCAGCGTCGCGGGCACTCCCGGCCACATCTCGACCGGCACCAGCGCCCCGTACTCGCTGCGCATGCGCCGGTAGTGCCCGTGGGGATCAGCGGCGAACTCGGGACTGTAGATCGGAACTCGCACATCCTGCGGCGCGCTCACGCCAGCGGTAGCACCCTGATGCGCATGCTGCGGATCCACGTAGTCTCCCGAGTGTGGGCCTGAAATTGGTTGCGGCAAAATATAACCCAGCCGCCAACGCCACGCCGAGGCGCAAGTGGCGCGCCACCGGGCCCGGTCACACTTTCGGGTTCGTTCCGGTCATAACGGTATGAAGCTCATTGTTTTCGGGGCCAGCGGTGGGGTTGGCCGACAGGTGGTTGGGCAGGCGGTGGGGGCCGGGCATGATGTCACGGCGGTGGTTCGGGATCCCGATAAGGTGGCGGGGCTCGGGGTGCGGACGGTGATGGCCGATTTGCTCAGTGTCGAATCGGCGGTGCTCACGGCGGCGATAAGTGGTGCGGATGCGGTGCTTTCGGCTATCGGGCCGCTCCGGAATGCCGATGCCGGGGTGGCGGCGAAGGGCACCGCGGCGATTATCGGGGCGATGCGGGAGGCTGATGTGCGGCGTCTGGTTGTCGTCAGTGCGGCTCCGGTGCATACGACGCCGTCGCCGGGCCGTCCGCATCCGCCGAAGCGGGATCCGGATGACCCGTTCTTCCTGAAGTACGTGATCTATCCGATCGTCAAAGCCGTTCTGCGGCCGCGCTATGCCGACCTGGCGCTGATGGAGGACGAGTTGCGCGACAGCGATTTGGACTGGACGGCAATCCGACCCGTGCAACTCACCGACAAGCCTTTGACCGGCGACTATCGAATTGCGCTGGGGGAGAACCTGCCCGGCGGCCGCTACATCTCCCGCGCGGATGTCGCGCACTGCATGCTCCGCGCCCTCGAACGGCCGGACATGGTCGGGCAGTCCGTCGGCGTGGCCGACTGAGGTCGCTCTAGCGCGACAACGCGGCGTGGGCCGAGGGGATCGGCAGCCCTTTGGCCCACTCGCGGGCCATGTCTTTCGCTCGCACAGGGGTCGACGCGTCGTGGCGGGCGTGGTCGCCGACTTGGGTGGCACCGCGGGCGGTGAGTTTTTCGGCGGCGATCTCCCCGCCGCGGTTGAAGGAGTCGCCGTAGACGGTGTCGCCGAGGCCGAAGAGGGCGAACTGGAGGCCGGTCAGGTCGGGGGCGGTGGCGTCGAGCAGGGCGAAGAAGGGTTCGGCTCCGGTGGGGAGTTCGCCGTCGCCGTAGGTTGAGCACACGATGATGTGGAAGTCGGCCGGGTCCAGGTCGCCGGGGTCGAAGTCGAGCATGTCGTAGACCGATACGTCGTGGGCGGACAGCTCATCGGCCAGGCATTCGGCAACTCCCTCCGACGTTCCCATCTCGGACCCGAACAGAATGACGACGCGCACTACTTCTCCTCTCGTGAGTAGGTGAGGCTACCCTAATTCGAGGGCGGCGGGAAGCTGGCAGACGGGAACGCAGGAATGGCGGGAGAGTGGGAGGCGTTGGTGTACTGCGAACCGATGTGATCGACATCCCACAAGGAGATCGAATGTCCAGTTCTTCGCCTCTCATCGACTCGAACACCGATTTCGGGGCCAAGGTCACCAAACGCCTCGGGCAGGACACTGTCATCTGGTTGACCACCGTAAGCCCGAGTGGCACACCGCAACCCAATCCGGTGTGGTTCCAGTGGGAGGACGGGGCATTCCTGGTGTTCACCCAGCCGGGCACCCCCAAGTTGCGCAATATCGCTGCGAATCCCCGTGTTTCGCTGAACTTCAACAGCTCCGATTCCGGCGGTGACGTCGTCGTGTTCACCGGCACGGCGGAGATCGACGAGGGCGGGGCCTCGGCGGCCGAGCTCGACGCGTTCGTCGAGAAGTACACCGAGGGCCTGGTCGACATCGGGATGACCAGGGAGCAGTTCTTCGCCGACTACGCGGTCCCGCTGCGCATCGTGCCCGACCGCGTGCGCGGGTTCTGAAGCCGGGAACGCTCGACTCGCGAGAACGGAAGGGGCGTAGGCAGACTCGGGGGATGAGTTCTGGTTTTTATGCGAAGCGGGTCGTTGTGGTCACCGGGGCGGGGGCGGGAATCGGGCGAGAGCTGGCGGTGCTGCTGGGCGAGGCTGGGGCCTCGGTGGTGGCGGTGGATATCGATGCGGCGGGGCTCGACGGGACAGTGGGGCTGGTCCGGGGCGGTGACGTGCTGGGTGTCGTGGCGGACGCGGCCGACGCGGATCGGATGAAAGAGGTTGCGGGGGAAGCGGTCGCAAGGTTCGGGGGCGTGGATGTGCTGATCAACAATGCGGGGAAGTTGTTCTACGGTGGCGTGGCGCAGTCCGAGCCGGCGGACTTCGAGGCCGTCATGCGGGCGAATTTCGGTGCGGCCGTGGCGAGTACGAAGGCATTCCTGCCGTATGTCGTGAAGGCCGAGCAGGGCCGGATCGCGAATCTCTCCTCGGCGTACGGCCTCATCGGGCTCGGCGGGGCCGCGCCGTACACGGCGGCGAAGTTCGCGGTACGCGGGTTCAGCGAGTCGCTGCGGTCGGAGCTGCGGGGGCAGTCGAATGTCGCTGTCAGCTGCGTGTTTCCGGGCGGGGTACGGACGGGCATCGCACGCTCGGCACTGGCGGCGGCGGGCGTGGACGCGGAGCTGGCGGCGGACCGATTCGAAAAGGTTGTGGCACGGACGGATCCGGGCGCGGCCGCCCGGGTGATAGTGAACGGTGTCGCGCGCGGGAAGAGTCGTGTACTCATAGGACCTGACGCGATCCTCGCCGAAGTCGCCGCCAGGCTGGCGGGTGGGCAGTACGAGCGGCTGATTCGGCTGGTGATCAGGGGATGACGAGGGGAAATGCGGAATGGCCGGTACGCGATGGCTTTTGATCGAGACGTTCGGCGGCGGCGAGCCCACGGTGATCGGACTCGGCAGCGCGCCGAGGAAATTCGTGCCGCTGAGCCAGATATTCCGGCAGCGTGAGACCTTGGCGACCATCAAGGGCGCGATCGCGGCGACCGAGGCCGCGCTCGCGCCGGTCGAGATCATGAGCGGCGACGGTCGGCGACGAACCCTGACGCATCCGCTGCTGATCACACCGGAACGGATGCACGCCGTGCTCGTCTGGTCCGGACCCGTCGACGAGCAGGTGCCACCGCGAGATCCCGTGGGGGCCTGGTACTTCAATCTGTCCACCTCGAAATCCACCCGCTCGGACGATCTTTTGGATCTCTACGGCGTGGCACCGGAGAACCGGGCGCGCGAACACGCCATCGCGGGCGTATTCACCCGGGTCATCACCAATTCCGACGAGTCCGATGCCCTGGCCAAGATCGTCCGATCCGCCCCCGGCACCGAGCATCAGGCGGTATGGACCGTCCGCCGCGACGACGGCGCCCTGCGCGCGGCCCACTTCTCCTGCCGCCTGCTCGAAGAACACGACGCCGCAGGGCAATCCGAGGTCTTCTTCCGCGGCGTCACCCACGACATCGGCGACGCCACCGACGTCAGCGCCGCGCCGCCGCCGGTGATCCTCGAGCATCGGGTGCTCGACGCGGCCGCCGAGGAGGGCGAGTTCCGCGCCATCGTGGACCTGCGCACCCTGCGGCTGCTGCGGTGGATGGGCCCGGCCATGCCGGAGCTCGCCTGGCAGTCGCTCGCGGGGGAGCCCGAACCGCAGATCCATCCCGAGGATCTGGACACGGCGAAGTCCATGAGCCGCAACCTCGCTCACCAGCGCACGGCCGGTCACCTGCGCCTGCGTGCTCTGGACGGCGGCTGGAAGCGGGTGCACGCCCGCGCCGTGCTCATGGCGCTGGACCAGCACACCACGGCCGCCCTCGTCACCATTCGCGAGCCGGAGTAGCCAGCAAACAGACCATCGGCAATGTTTGTCGCATATCTAACACCGCTGTAACCGGATAACGACGTCTGCTCCAGGTCACGCCGATCTCACCCGAGATACCAGGTAGCGCAAGGAATTTGCTCGATTGCCCGCGAAAACACCCGCTCGCTAAACTCCCGCCCGTACGCACCCGCGCGAGCGGGAATCCTGCCGGTCATCCCCGTGATGCCGCCTGGCGCGTCGATGATGGGCCCCGCACCGGAAATGGCTTGCCATGCACCGGTATCGCGGGCTGCGCGACGGACGGAGGGCGGCTGTCATGATCGAGATGCGGCGGAATGTGCCGGGGGCGCGTTTTCTCGGTGGGCTCGTGCGGCGGCTCGCGCATCGCGTGCTGCGACCCGGCGAGATCGCTTCCTACCCCGAAGATCTCACCGCCGAGCTGGCCGAATCCGAGATCGTGCGAATTCCCCTGGACCGCTTGCGGATCGAGAACCTGGTTCGGGTCTCGGGGGAGAACGCACGCCACATCGACGCCCTGTCCGAGGTCGCGGGCGCGCTGCCGCCGATCGTCGTGCACCGCCCCTCCATGACCGTCATCGATGGCGCGCACCGGGTCCGCGCCGCCCAGTCCGCGGGCGCGCAGTGGATCGACGCCGTGTACTTCGACGGCGATGACGCCCAGGTGCTGCTGCTCGCGGTCCGGCTCAACAGCGGCCACGGGCTGCCGCTGTCCGCCGCCGACCGCAGGGCAGCCGCCGAACAGGCCATGTCGTTCTTCCCGGAGTGGTCCAACCGGATGCTGGGCGAGGCAGTGGGCCTGTCCGAGCGGGCGATCGCGGGCGTCCGGAAGCGGCGGTCGATGCATCCCCGTCGCATCCGGCTGGATCAGCCGAAGCCGTCGCGGCAAGCGCTCGACCGCGCCCGTCGATTCTGTGCCGAGCGCCCCGGCCGAGCCACCCACTCCGAGCCTCCCGCGCTGCAGGCACTGCGCACGGATCCCGCCCTCGCCACCGCGGCGGCCCGCCAGCTCCTACTCGCCTTCGAGTCCCTACCCTGGGACCCGGCCGTCTGGTCGGCCCTGTCCGAGGACCTCTCCCCGCACTCCGCCGCACTGATCGCCGACCTCGCCCGCCGCCAGGCCGAGAATTGGTCCGCCCTCGCCGATTCGGCTCGCCGCCAGGCCGACTCGATTGCGGAGACCTCTGCGGCGTGATCCGCTTCGTTTGCCGGGCGCCCAGCTCACCGATGTCCGTATCCTGCGATTTTGTGCGCCCATGACACACTGGGGTACACAAAAGCGATCTTGATCTCGAGTTCGGAGTGGTTGGTTTGTCGGGGGTTCAGCGGATGGAGGTCCGCGCAGCGGAGGGGGAACGCTCGACGCACGTGTTCGAGCGCTGGGAGGCGGGACTGAGCGAGGCCTATGTCCCGCTCGCGGTATCACCGGGCGGCGAGGGGGAATTCAGCGGCTGGATCACCCTGGGCAAGTACAAGGACTGCGAGCTTTCGACCCTGGGCGCGAGCCGCCAGCAGGTGCGTCGCACCAAGAGCCTCATCTCCCGCACCGACATCGAACTCCTGCACACCACCATCCAGATGTCCGGCCGTGGCTGGCTGCACCAGGACGGCCGGGTCGCCGAGGTCGGCCCGGGCGAGATGGTGTTCTACGACAGCACCCGGCCCTATCACTGGGAATTCGAGGGCGATTGGGAGATGGCCTCGGTCCAGGTCACCCCGACCCGCCTGCGCGACCGCGCGGGCATCACCGCCGGCGACATCCCCACCGCGACCACGGTGGCGCCCGGCAGCCCGGCCGGACTGGTGGCGGGTTACCTGCGGGATCTGGCCGTGCTGCAGAACACCAGCCCGGAACAGGCCGCCGTACTGGCCGGTTCGGCGGTCGATCTGCTCGCCTCGGCGATCTCGCTGACCGCCGGTCGCTCGGTCACCGGCGAGGCCGCAGAAACCCTGACCCGCCGCCGGGTAATGGAGTTCATGCGTCGCCATTGCACCGACAGCGGGCTCACGGTCGACGGCATCGCCGCCGGTTGCGGCGTCTCGCGCCGGACGCTGTACCGCCTGCTCGACCAGTTCGAGGACGGGCCCGCCACTCTCTTGCGGCGCATGCGAATCGAGCTCGCCTGCGGATTGCTCACGGCGCGAAAGGATCTGCCGGTGGTGGCGGTCGCCCACGCCAGCGGCTTCGCCACCGAGCGGCAGTTCTACCGCGCCTTCCGCATCGAGACGGGCATGACCCCGGCCGCCTATCGGTCGACCGCGCGGCTGGTCGGATAAGTCAGACGTGGTGCGACATCCGGACGAGGGTGCCGTCCAGATAGGCCGCGCGGCAGGCCCGCCGCGCGATCTTGCCGCTGGAGGTGCGGGGGATGGTTCCGGCGGGGACCAGCAGTAGATCGCGCACGGAGACGCCGTGGCGGCTGGAGAGCGCGCCACGGACGAGGGACGTCACCAGGTCCGGATCGAGTTTCCCGATGCCCGCGGCGCGTTCGGCCACGATGACCAGACGGTCGGAGCCGTCCTGCGGGTCCGGTGCCGAGAAGGCCGCGACGTAGCCGGGCCGCAGGGCCGTACTCGCCTCCTGGGCAGTGCATTCGAGATCCTGCGGATAGTGATTGCGGCCGTCGATGATCACCAGATCCTTGACCCGGCCGGTGACGTACAGCTGCCCGCCGAAGTACGCGCCGAAGTCGCCGGTGCGCAGCCACTGCGCGTCGGTGGCGACGCCGTCGGCGTGGCTGTCGCGGACCAGCCTGTGCACCAGTCTGTTTCGGAAGGTCTTCACGGTCTCGTGCGGGCGGTTCCAGTAGCCGATGCCGAGATTGTCGCCGTACAGCCAGATTTCACCGACGGTGCCGTCGGGGCGCTCGCGGCCGGTGTCGGGGTCGGCGATGACGGCCCACTGATCGCGCGCTAGATGGCCGCAACTGACCTGTGCCACAGCGTCTTCCCGCTCGGCGGCGACGCGCACCATGCGACCGGCGTTGAGCCGATCGCGGTCCACATGCACGACCTGCGCCGCGACCTCGGCCTGGGTGGCGGAGACGAAGACGGTGGCCTCGGCCATGCCGTAGCAGGGTTTGATGGCGTTGTCGGGCAGGCCGAAGGGCGCGAATGCCTCGGTGAACTTGCGCATGGCGGGGACCGTCACCGGCTCGCTGCCGTTGATCAGGCCGATCACCTTCGACAGATCCGGGGTCGCACCCGCCGGGGGGCGTCCGCGGGTGGCTGTGTACTCGAAGGCGAAATTCGGTGCCGCGGAGAAGATTCCGCCGCTGTCCGCCGTCGCGGCCAGCTCCTTGATCCATCGGTAGGGGCGGCGGATGAAGGCGCTGGGCGACAGCAGGGAAAGGTACCGGCCGCACATTATCGGGAGGATGACGCACAGCAGTCCCATGTCGTGGAATAGCGGGAGCCAGCTGACGCCACGGCAGTCGGCGTCCAGGCCCAGGGCGTCGCACAGTTGCAGCAGGTTGGTGGCGACGGCGCGGTGGGTGATCTCCACACCTGCGGGGGTGCGGGTCGAGCCGGACGTATATTGCAGGTACGCAATGGAATCGGCGGTGCTGTCCGGGCGCTGCCAGCGCGATTCCAAGCTGTCGGGGACCGCGTCGACGGCGATGATCCGGGGGCGGGTCACGCCCGGTCGGCGTCCGTAGAAGTCGCGCACTCCGGCCGCGGCCGTGACCGTTGTCAGGATCACCGTGGGAGTGCTGTCGCCGAGCACCGCGTGCAGGCGGTCGGTGTGGCCGGGCTCGTCGGGGGTGAAGAGGGGCACGGAGATGGTGCCTGCGGCGACCGCGGCGAAAAATGCGACCACGTAATCCAATCCGTGCGGGCATAGGACGGCGACGCGGTCACCGGGGGCGGCGACCTGCTGGATACGCGCCGCGACCGCGTATACGCGCTGTTGGAATTCTGACCAGGTCAGTTCTCGGTATTCGCCGTCCACCGCTCGTGAATAGTCGGCGTAGCGGTACACGACATCGTTCCCGTGCGCCGCGACCCGCTGGTCGATGAGGTCCATGAGCGTGGTGCTCGGTGGAATCTCGATGTGGGACTGAACGGCGAACGGGGTTTCGACCATATGCCTGCTCCTGGTGGGAATGAATTCGGGTGCGCAGTAGAAGCTTTCACGGCAGATTCGTGGCAGGCAAAGTGTGCTGTAATGCAGTGGAGGGGTGTGTGATTCGGATTATGGGGATTTGGGGACAAATGGCCCTGGATGACGGCTTCAGTTTCTGATTAGGTTGCTCAATTCCTTTGATAGCTGAAGATTTACAGTGCGTGTTGGTTCGATCATGCTGTCGTGTCGCAGGTTTCGAAACTATGATCGAAGGCATGGGTGATTTCGCTGCTGAATGGGAAGCCGGCCAGGCACTGGTCGAGCAGCTCCGTGGCGTGCACTCGAAAATTGCTGCGTTGCAGGCTGAAGAGGCTGCGCTCATGACGCGGCTGTACGAAACCCGCCGTGCGGAGCAGATCGACCTGGGGGTCGGGCTGTTGTACGCGGGGGAGAGCGCATCGACCGAGATTGGTGTCGCTTTGAAGATGTCGCAGCGGTCGGCGGATAACCTCATCGCGATCGGGCTCGATCTCAAGCATCGCTACCCGACTGCCGCGGAGGCGTTTGCTGCCGGGCGTATCGATCTGGCGCAGGTGCGGGCGATTCGGGAGACCCTGGCCAATGTGCGGGGGGATCTGCTGAGCGAGTTGGAGCCGAAGATTGCCGCGTATGCGGAAAACGCTGACCCGCAGCGGGTTCGGCGTACCGCTCGGCGGTGGATCACCGAAGCCGATCCTGAGGGGCAGGCCGTGCGCCGTAAGGAGGCCGAGGCTGAGCGCTACGTCGATGTGAAAGCCGCTGACAACGGCACCACCATCTTGGATGGCGTTCTGCCTGCCGCCGGGGGACGCACCCTGTTCGAGAAGCTGCGCGAGATGGCGTGCACCCAGGTGTGCGGCGAAGATCCTCGCACTCAGAACCAGCGTCGCGCTGATGCTTTGGTTGCGCTTGCTGACGGCACCGGCCGCCTGACCTGCCAGTGTGGGCGCGCCGATTGCCCCCGCGCCCCCTTCGACGCGGTCGCGCCGATGCCGCGCAAGGCTCTGGTGCAGGTGGGTGTGTCGGCGGAAACCCTTGCGGGACTGCAGGATAACCCGGCGCTGTTGGCTGGGTTCGGTGCGATCGACGCCGATCTGGCGCGGCAGATCGCGCGCTACGCCCGGTTCCAGATCATCACCGACACCGACACCGACAATGCGGTCGAGAAGGGCCGTGGCGTCAAGGAATTGACCTACCGGCCGACGGCTCGCGTCGCCGCCCGGGTGCGTGCCCTCGACGGCATCTGCCGTGCGCCCGGCTGCCAGGTTCCCGCCGCCGACACCGACCTCGACCACCAGGACCGCTTCGACCACGACAATCCCGACAACGGCGGACCCACCAGCGAACACAATCTGGGTGCACGGTGTCGCCGACACCATCGGCTCAAGACTCTCGCCGACAACAATCGCAATGGTTGGAAGGTCGATCATCTCCCGGATCGGGAGGTGCAATGGACCACGCCCACCGGCGATTCGATCACCACCAGCCCCGAAGGCACCCCATACCTGTTCCCCTCGGAACCGGTACCACCGGTGACCGCCGCAGGAGTGCCCGATGCGGAAACCATTTCCCCGTTCATCGATGCGGGGCCGGTCATCGACGGCCTGATGGAGATGATGCACCTCTACTGCACGCCCGCTCAGCGCAAGGCGTACTGGCGGACTCGTCGGGCCAAGATGTGATTCAGAGTGCCTGAGGCCAGGTAACCCGGGGGAAGACTCCTCGGGTGGATCGCTGCCGATCGGATTCCTCCCGTTGGCATGTACGGGGCAGTGTGGTCACCTCGCCTGCCCTACCGGACTTGGGCTGACGCCAAGTTGGGAGCCGTGACTCACCTACCAGCCCACGGACTGCACGGATCACCTTCTAGAGAACAAACGGGAGAGGGCTGGGAGGTGTGGTGGGCTGCTTGGCTGGCCAGCTGCTCTCCCTCCTCCTGGCATCTTTTGTCTCTTTTTCTCTTTCCGCGACATGTGGGGGCGAAATTCGCTGGTGAGGGGGGCGGTTGTGCGATCGTACGGGTGTCGAGTATGTTCTACGTATCTACTTAGTAGGTACGTAGGAATGAGCTCCAGTCGCAGACCACCTGTGGCTGAGGGCGCCGTGGGACCGGCGTCGTGGCGGCGGGAATTGTGCGGACCCTCATCGCGTGCAAGACCGTCGGCACAAGTAGGGCGGAGTCGCTGGTCAGCGGCTCCGCCCTTTTGGTGCGGTGGTGGGTCAGACTCGGGCTCTGATCCACTTGTAGATGACGAGGATGATGATCGCTCCGATGATGGCGCCGATGAAGGCGTGCTTCACGGGTGGCTGTAGTTCGAAGTGGTGGGGGGCGAAGACGAGGCTGCCGAGGGTGCCGCCGACGTAGCCGCCGACTATGCCGAGGACGATGGTCCAGATGATGCCGAAGTCCTCCTTGCCGGGGACCAGGAGGCGGGCGATCGCGCCCGCTATGAGGCCGATGATGATCATCGTGATGATGCCCATGGCGTGCTCCTTGCCTTGAGATACCGCATTGTCGAAGGTAACAGGGTCGCCCGCACCGATGAGCGTGTCGTAATACATCAGCGTGGCCGACGGTCCGGTTACTCGGTCTCGTTATTAACGGTTTCTCGGGCAGCGAAACACTCGTCGACGCACGGATTTCGGGGCGATGATGGATTCCGGACGACTTCGTGACGGCGGTGACCCATGGATACCCCACCTCCACTCAGCGGTCAGGGCGCTCTGGCCCGAACCATCGCGGCGCGCGGCGGGCTGGCGGCCCCGGAAGCGCCGTTCGTGATCGAGCACCGTGAGGCGCTCATCTACATGCTCTGTCAGGCCGCCGAGCTCGAACACGGCATCATGTGCCAGTACCTGTTCGCGGCCTTCTCGCTCAAGACCTCCGCCGACGAGGGGCTGAGTGCCGACGAGCTCGAGAAGGTCACGCGCTGGCGGAAATTGGTGTCGCACGTGGCCACCCAGGAGATGCTGCACCTGTCGCTGGTGCACAATCTGCTCTCCGCCATCGGAGCCGCACCGCATATGGCGCGGCCGAATTTGCCATTACCTGCCGCGCATTATCCGGCGGGGGTGCAGTTGGCGTTGCTGCCGTTCGGGGAACAGGCGTTGCGGCACTTCATGTTCCTGGAGCGGCCGGAGGGGATGGATCTCGCCGATGCCGAGGGCATCGCCAGCGTCGGGCGGGCGGCCGCGCATATGGAGCAGGGGGAGATCGTGCCCCGGCTACAGGATTTCGCGACGGTCGGGCATCTGTACCGGTCCATCGAGAACGGGATCGCGCATCTGGCCGCGAAATACGGCGAGCGGTGGCTGTTCGTGGGGCCGCGGCGGGCGCAGGCTACCGAAAAGTACTTCCGGTGGCCGGAATTGGTGGCGGTCACGGATGTCGCGTCGGCCAAGCTGGCCATCGACCCCATTCTGGAGCAGGGGGAGGGGGCTCGGGGGGATTGGCGGGACGCCCACTTCGGGCAGTTCGTCAAGATTCTCGATGAGTACGAGCAGGCGCTTGCCGCGAATCCCGACTTCGATCCGGTGCGGCCGGTAGTGGCGGCGAATGTTCGTGCGCCCGAACGGGATATCCCCGTTCCGTTGATCAGCGATCCCGACACCGCGCGGGTCGCCGACCTGTTCAATGTGGGCTACGAGGTTCTGCTGCAGATCTTCGAGCGGTTCTTCGCGCACACCGAGGAGACCGATGCCCAACTGCACACGCTGGCCGATGCGACGGTCTCGCTCATGTTCGGTGTCATCCGGCCGCTGGGTGAGTTGCTGACCACTCTGCCTGCCGGGCCGGATCATCCCGGCCGGACGGTGGGGCCGAGCTTCGAATTGTTCTACGAGACAGACTATTTGATGCCGCATCGGGAGGCGGCGTGGACGCTGCTGACCGAGCGGCTCGGGGAAGCGGTGGTGCTGACCGACGATATTCGGGCCGATCTGCCGGCGGCGGTGGGGGAGCGGCTGCGGCCGGTCGGGAAGGCGTTCGCGGATATTCAGGCCACGCTGGCCGCGCACTTTCCGAGCTGGAACGCGCATGCGCGGGCCGAGATTTTGGGGATCGATCCGGCGGTGCAGGCCGCGGCGCGGCAGCGGGCCGATGAATTCGCGAGCCGGGTGAGCGGGATCGCGGGTGGTGGGGAGCTGGCCGAGTTGTTCGATGCGGCGTACGGGTTGACGCGGCAGCCTGCCCCGGCGAGCGTGCTGCCTCGGCTGGCCGACAGTGTGTTGCGGCCGTTGTCGGAAGCTCTGGTGCGGCATGGGCTCGGGGCCGCGGGGGCGGTGGCGGGGCCCAATGGGTCGGCGCCGCCCGAGGTGGCGGTGCCCGAGCCGGGGGAAGTCTTTGATCCACGGCCCGATTGGAGCCTTCCGGATCAGCTCTGGGCGCTGGCGGTGGCGGCCACCCAGCTGCGCGGGAGGCTCGGTTCGCCGGAGCTCACCGAAGCCACGGCGGCGTTGCAGGATCTTGCCTGCGCGGTCAGGCCGCCGGGTGAGCGGGCTCGGCTGCGTGCGGAATTCGTGCACTTGCAGGCGGAACTGCCGCGATCCATCCGCGCGGCCAAGAACGGGCCGTACCTGGTTACGAACGCCACGCTCGTGGATCATCTCGGCCTGCCGATCGAGATCGGGCCGACCGCCGCTCTCTGCCGGTGTGGCGCGTCGGCGCTCAAGCCGCTGTGCGACGGCAGCCACGTGCGGATCGGATTCAATGAGGCGAAGGATCCGACGCGGGTCGCGGATCGGCGCGATACCTATCCGGGTGAGCAGCTCACTGTGTTCGACAATCGCGGCATCTGCCAGCATTCCGGGCTCTGTACCGATCGGCTCGCGACGGTGTTCCGCACCGGGACAGAGCCTTTCGTCGCACCGAACGGCGGGCGCATGGACGAGATCGTGCGGGCCGTGCGGGCCTGTCCCTCGGGTGCGCTCGGCATGGCCTTCGACGGGGTCGAGGCTGGGGAGCTGACCGATTGGCACGGCACGCGCGAGCCCGTCGTCGAGGTGACCAAGGACGGTCCGTATCGCGTGCGGGGCGGGATTCCGCTGGCGGGGGCCGACGGGGGTGCGGT
>NZ_BAAFGR010000163.1:0-16878 GCF_041154655.1 Nocardia sp. JMUB6875 | reverse complement strand
CCACCCAGGCCTCCACCCGCCCCCCGACGTTCGTCCTCTTCACCACGGGCTTCCTCGAGGCCGGCTACCGCCGCTTCATCGAACGAAAGCTCCGCGAGGAATTCAACTTCGACGGCTCCCCCGTCCGAGTGAACGTCCGAGTCCGCGAAAAGCGCGAGAAGAAGAAGTAACCGCGACCCCACGGGACAACGCCCGGGTGACCATACGGTCACCCGGGCGTTCTCGTCCCGGCTCCGGTCCTCGGGCAGATCAGTGATTCGATGCGTGGCGCTGGATGATCTCGTAGGCGCGCTTGGGGTCCTCGACCTGGGGATAGTGCCCCAAGCCCGGGAGGCGGGTCACCGGGGTGTCGGGGCGCAGGGCCAGGACGGCCTGGAGGACGGATTCGGTGCAGATGGGGTCGAGTTCGGCCCAGGCCAGTTCGAGTTGGCCGGGCCAGGCGCGTAATGCGTTGTGCCAGCGGGCGGAAGTCGGAGGCGTGACGCGTTCTTGGTTGTAGTAGATGAGCTTGTCGAGCATGCGGTGGCCGCCGTTGTGCTTCAGCAGTGACCATTGGTCCTCGGCTTCCGCCGGGGTGAGCGGGTGGGCCGGGGAGTAGATACTGGCGAAGGAGTGGCGGAAGGCCGATTCGGTGGTTAGGCGGGCGAACAGCGGGCCGATGCGGCTCAGTTGGAGTTTTTGTCCGAGTAGGAGACTGGCCTGTTCGCGGACCATGCTGGCGTTGAACAGCAGGGCGGACTTCGGGGCGAAGGACAGGGTTCCGTCGAGGTCGCGGGCCAGGAGTTCGGTTGCGACCGAACTGCCCATGTCGTGGGCCACCATGACGATCGGCTCCCCCGCGAATCGGCGTGCGAGCTCCTCAGCGATATCGGCTTGAATCCGCAAGGAGTACTGCTGGTCCCGGGGCTTGTCCGATAACCCGAACCCGAGGAAGTCGAAGGTGAGCAGACGGTGGCCCGCGATGAGGTCGAAGGCGTCGCGCCAGTCGTAGGAGCTCGAGGGATAGCCGTGGAGCAACAGCAGCGGCGGCAGTCCGGCGTCGCCCGGCCGCTCGCGGACGAAGATGTCGTGTCCGCCGACGCGCTCGACCGTCCCCAACCGCTGCCAGTCCGCGACTCGCGATGTCAGTGCCATCTGCCCTCCCGACGTTTCAGGGTCTCCCGCTCACGCTAAGCAAATTGCACAATCGATGTAAATAGGACCTCGGCGGCGCGACCGCGACCCCGCGAATCCCTCAGCGCGCCCGGGGATGCGCGGTCGCCCAGACCTCGTGCAGCGTCCCGACCGTGACCAAGGTGTAGATCTGGGTGGTGGTGACCGAGGCGTGGCCGAGGAGTTCCTGCACGACTCGAACGTCGGCCCCACCGTCCAATAGGTGGGTGGCGAAGGAGTGGCGCAGGGTGTGAGGTGACACCTGGGCGGCGATCCCGGCACGCTCGGCGGCGGATTGCAGGACCTGCCAGGCGGATTGGCGGGAGAGGCGGCCGCCGCGGTGGTTGAGGAACAGGGCGCTGTTGCCTTTGCCGCGGGCCGAGAGGGCGGGGCGGCCGCGGACCAGGTAGTTGTCCAGGGCCGCCAGCGCGGGGCGGCCGATCGGGACCATGCGCTGTTTACCGCCCTTGCCGCGCAACACGACCGCGCGCTCGGCGGTGTCGATGTCGTCCACGTCCAGCCCGACCATCTCCGAGATGCGGGCGCCGGTTGAATACAGCAGTTCCAGTAGCGCCCGATCCCGCAGCCCGCGTGGGCCGTCGGCGACGTCTCCCCCGGCTGCGTCGAGCAGTCGCGAAATCTGGTCGTAGGGAAGGGCCTTCGGCAGTCGTCGCGCCGGGGTGGGCGGCTTCACCGGATGCGCGACATCCGCGTCGGTGATCCCTTCGGCGGTGGCGAACCGATGCAGCCCCCGCACCGCCACCAGTGCCCGCGACGCCGAGGACGCCGCCAGCGCCGGATGCTCATCATCCCCCGACCGCAGCGACACCATGTAATCGGCGATATCGGTTTCCACCACCCGCGCAAGCGATTCCACTCCGCGCGCGCTCAAGAAGTGCTGATACCGCCCCAAATCCCGCCGATACGCACTCAGCGTGTTGCGCGCGGCACCGCGCTCGACCGCCAAATGGTCGAGGTAGGCGTCGATCTGCCGCGTCAGCACCCCGTCATACTGCCAGCCACCACCGACAATTCCCCGCAACCGCCGAGTGGCACACCAGCGCGGCGAATTCGGGCAAATCCCCTCACCCGTGTGCCACTCGATGATTGGTGCACCACTCGACGATTCGGGCTAGCTGTCGCTGGAACCCTGCGCCTTACGGTCGAGGAAGGCGGTGGGCATACCCGGCCAGGGCGCGTCGGCGGGCCGGAGCGTCGCGCCCGACGAGCGGGCCGTCATCAGCGCCGTCACCCCGGCGACGGCTGTGGCATTGGTGATTTCACCGGCGAGCGCGGCTTGCACCGCCTCCCGCAACGGCATCCGCAGGAGCTGGATATCCGCCTCTTCCAATTCCGGGTCCGGACGGTCGGTTTCGTACAGCCCGGTCGCCAGGTACACCCGCAGCGCCTCATCGGTGAACCCGGGCGACAACGCCACATCGACCAGCACCGCCCACTCCCGCGCCGCCAGCCCCGTCTCCTCGGCCAGCTCCCGCTTGGCCGCCTCCAGCGGATCCTCCCCCTGCTTGTCCAGCAGTCCGGCCGGCAGTTCCAGCAGCCGCCGCCCGATCGGATGCCGATACTGGTTGATCAGCACCAGATTGTCGTCCTCGTCCAGCGCCGCCACCGCGACCGCCGCATGATGCTCGATCACCTCGCGCTCGGCCACCTTGCCACCTGGCATGACCACCTGGTCCAGCCGCAGCGCCAGAATCGCGCCCGAGTACACGGTGCGACTGGACAGGACATCGAAATCGTGGGTGCCGGGAGCCGAATCGGAAGACGTCACCCCAGAACCGTATCGCGAACGCCACCTACCCCTTTCCCAACCCCACATGCGAAACCGCCCGGGCACTCGGTGAGTGCCCGGGCGGTGTGGGTGGATCAGCGCGGTGTTACTTGGAGACCTTCTCGGCCTCGGCGGGGATCTCGTTGGGGATCTCCACCGGGAGGCGTTCAGCGGCCTTGTATTCCAGTGCCGCCGAGATGAGCGCCGCGAACAGCGGGTGCGGGCGGGTCGGCCGGGACTTGAGCTCCGGGTGCGCCTGGGTGGCGACCAGGAACGGGTGCTTGTCCTTCGGGTACTCGACGAATTCGACCAGGTGGCCGTTCGGCGAGGTGCCGGAGAACTTCAGCCCGCTCTTGGCGATCTTGTCCCGGTAGGTGTTGTTGACCTCGTAGCGGTGGCGGTGCCGCTCGGAGACCTCGGTCGCGCCGTAGGCGGCGGCCACCAGCGAATCCTTCTCCAGCACAGCCGGGTACGCGCCGAGGCGCATGGTGCCGCCGAGATCGGCCTCACCGGCCACGATCTGCTCCTGATCGGCCATGGTGGAGATGACCGGGTACTTGGTGTCGGGCTCGAACTCCGCCGAGTTGGCGTCCTTCAGGCCGACCGAGCGCGCCGCCTCGATGACCACGCACTGCAGACCCAGGCACAGGCCCAGCAGCGGAATCTTGTGCTCGCGGGCGTAGCGGATCGCACCCACCTTGCCCTCGATGCCGCGAATGCCGAAGCCGCCGGGGATGAGAATCGCGTCGACGTCGGCCAGGTGCGAACGCGCACCCGCCTCGGTCTCGCACTCGTCCGACTGCACCCAGCGGATGTTCACCTTGGCCCGCGAGGCGAATCCGCCCGCGCGCAGCGCCTCGGTGACCGACAGGTAGGCGTCGGGCAGGTCCACGTACTTGCCGACCAGCGCGACGGTGACCTCTTCGCGCGGGTTGTGCACGCGATCCAGCAGATCGCCCCAGACCGTCCAGTCCACGTCCCGGAAGGGCAGGCCCAGGCGGCGAACGACGTAGGCGTCCAAGCCCTCCCGGTGCAGCACCTTCGGAATGTCGTAGATCGACGGCGCGTCCGGCGTCGAGATGCAGGCGTCCACATCGACGTCGCACATCAGCGCGATCTTGTTCTTGAGCGCCTGCGGCACATCCCGATCGCAGCGCAGGATCAGCGCGTCGGGCTGGATGCCGATATTGCGCAGCGCTGCCACCGAGTGCTGGGTCGGCTTGGTCTTGAGCTCGCCCGAGGGGCCCAGGTAGGGCACCAGCGTGACGTGCAGGAAGAAGCAGTTGTCGCGCCCCACCTCGTGGCGAATCTGGCGCGCCGCCTCGAGGAACGGCTGCGATTCGATATCGCCCACGGTGCCACCGATTTCGGTGATCACCACATCCGGGGTCTGACCGTGCAGGTCCGGCCCCGACATCGCGAGAATGCGGTACTTGATCTCATCGGTGATGTGCGGGATCACCTGCACGGTATCGCCGAGGTACTCGCCGCGGCGCTCCTTGGCGATCACCTTCGAGTACACCTGGCCGGTGGTGACATTGGCGTCCCCGGATAGATCGCGATCCAGGAAGCGCTCGTAGTGACCGACATCGAGGTCCGTCTCCGCGCCGTCCTCGGTCACGAACACCTCACCGTGCTGGAAGGGGTTCATGGTGCCGGGATCGACGTTCAGGTACGGATCCAGCTTCTGCATCGTGACGCGCAGACCGCGCGAGGTGAGCAGCTGACCGAGGCTGGAGGCGGTCAGGCCCTTGCCGAGTGAAGAGGCGACACCGCCGCTGACGAAGATGTGTTTCGTGGCCGCGCGCGCCGGAATCCGTGAATTACCCACGGGACTTCACGGTAACACGGATTGCGGAGGCTGTTCGAATGCCACGCACACCGGTTGCCCGCGAATCGCTCGATTCCGCGTGTCGCGGGCAGGTTTTGCCGTGTCGCGGTCAGCGGGGCAAAGCGACGATTGTGAGCGAGGTCGCCTTCGCCCCCGTGCCGTACCGACCGGTTCCGCCGTTCAGCTGTTCGGTGAGCCCGAGCACGGTGGTGATCCGGCCGATCTCCCGGTCCGCGTTGTCCACGGTGGTGACCGTGGCCAGCCCGCCCTCCGACCGCGCGACGGCGATCGCGCCCGGACCGTCCGCGGCCCCGTAGCGACCCGCCAGCACCACACCCGCGCTGTGCGAGCGCAGTCCCCCGGCGAACCGGGCGATGATGGTGCCGCGATTGTTCTCCCCGGCCCGCGCGCCGTCACCGGTGACCACCACGGCCAGTTGCGCGGGCTGGACCTCGGTGAAGGTCAGGAAGCCGCCGCCGCGCAGCGTCTCCAGCGCGAGCCCGCGTTCCTGCGCGGTGCCGCGCGGCTGGCCGCCGGCCGGATCGGCGAGCAGCACCTGGCCGAGCAGATCGCCCGCGAGGCTGCCCTGATCGACCGCGTCGATCTTGAGCTGCGCTCCGGCGGGGACGACGTTCACCAGCGCGGTGCGCATGCGGTCGCCCTCGGAGGAGTCGGTGAACGCACCGGTGAGCCCGACCCGCCCGGTGACCGTGGCCCCGGCGGTGGTGAGCGCGGCGGTGACCGCGTCCGCGTCGCCGCTGTCGGCGTCGGGCGTGGTGAAGACGAGAACCGACCGGTTGGCCAGACTGCCTGCCAGAAGTTTGCCAGCGGCGCCCGACAGGAAGGCGTCGGCCGCCTTCACCTGTTCGTTCAGCCGCCCGTTCTCGGCCCGCAGATCCTCGACCTGCTGCCGATCGCCCGAGCCGGGAAACAACCCGTTGCCTTGCGTGCGGGTGCCCAGCACCACGCCGACCGCCAGGGCCAGGAAAACCGCGGCGATCGAAATCGCGTGGTGGCGAAAGGAAATCATCGCTCCCCTATTTCCGACGGTCCAATAGCCGCTCTACCCAATCGGATCCGCGATGCCAGGTGTCGGTCGCCCAGGTCAGCGCCTCACCACCCATGTGGGTGGCCAGAATCGCGACGATCAGGGCCACCAGCGCGGCCAGCACCACCAGCGCGACCGCCCATCCGGAACCCCGGTGACGGTACAGCGACGCAACGGCTTTCGCATCCATGAGCTTGGTGCCCATTTTGAGGCGTGTCAGGAAGGTTGCCGGATTCGAATCCCGGCGACCGCGGTCGAAGAAGTCGTCCAGCGACGCCGCCGCCCCGACCGTCACGATCAGCGAGGCGCCGTGGTGATCGGCCAGCAGCAGCGCCAGATCCGCGGGCGCGCCCGACGACGGGAAGGTGGTCGCGCCGATGCCCAGATCCTGAATGCGCTCCAAACCCTTGGCGTGGCCGTCGGTATCGGCCGGCAGGATGACCTCCGCGCCGCACTTGAGCGTGGTGGCGGTGATCTCCTCCGGATCGCCCACGATGAGATCGGGGCGATAGCCGTTGCGGGTCAAGGTATCCGCGCCGCGGCCGACGCCGATCAGGATCGGCGCGTACTCCTTGATGAACGGCTTGATGCGCTTGAGGTCCTCGATGTGCTCGGGTCCGTCGGCCACGACGACGACATGCCGCCGCTTCATGTCGATTTCGACCTCCGGCACCCCGATTCCATCGATGAGCAGCGAGGATTCGGTGCGAATGAACTCGATGGTGTTGCCGGAGAAGGCTTCCAGATGATCGGCCAGACCGTTGCGCGCCTCGATCATGCGCTCGGCGATGGTGGCCTCGGTGAGCTCGATGCCCTCGACGAGCGCCTCGGGCTCCTTCTTGGAGAGCTTGTCCGCGTAGACGACACCGCCCTCGACGCGCACCTTGGTGCCGTCCTTGATTTTCTTGAAGACATCGGAGCTGACCGCGTCCATCAGCTGAATGCCATTGGCCACCAGCACTTCCGGACCGAGATTCGGATACCGGCCGGAGATCGACGGCGACGCGTTGATCACCACCGCCACCTGCGCCTCGACCAGTCGGTCGGCGGTCAGTCGGTCGAGGTCCATCTCGTCGAGGACCACCACGTCCCCGGGCCCCACGCGCTGCAGCAACCGCCTCGTGTTGCGATCCACCCGGGCCAAACCGGTCAGACCAGGCAACGTTTCGGTATTGCGCGAAAGCAGGGCCATCATCTTCATAACGACCGATGATGACCCTAAAGTCTCAACCTATGGTGGAGGCGCGCCGGTCAACGTCACCATTGGTCACAGTGACGTCATCCACTCCCACCGGGATGTCCCCTTCGCGCTATCTTCTTACCCGCCGGTAAGGATATGCTCCGGACACCGGCACGAAAGGAGACAATGCCGTCATGGCCAGCACCACCGTCGACACCGTCCTTCCCGCCCCGCGCGAGACCGTCTACAAGCTCTTCACCGAGCGTGACAGCATCAATCCCTTTGTGCCCATCAAGGTTTCGCTGAAGAAGCCGGGTATCGGCGCGCCCAACGGCGTCGGCGCCCAGTACCACCTCGGCCTCGGCCCGGTCGGCCCGACCGAGGAGACCACCGAGCTGGTGCCCAACGAGCGCATGGTCTACCGCGTCATCGCCGGTGCGCCGGTCAAGCGCCACGTCGGCACCATCAGCTTCTCCGACGCGCCGGGCGGCACCCGCGTGGTGTACACCATGGAGTCCGAGCCCAGCCTGCCGGTGCCCGACTCGATCCTCGAGCCCGGCCTGCGCGCCCTGATCAACCAGCTGATCGGCGCGGTCCGCAAGGCCATCAAGTAAGCGTTCTCCAGAAAACCGCCGCGCACCCCTCGAAACCGGCGCGGCGGTGAAGACTTCCGGCCGGAGCCCCGTGGGGCCCGGCCGTTTGTCGGTGAGGCCCGGCCGGTTGTCGATTCAGTGCTGGCCGGTTGGCGATTCAGTGCTGGGGCGCCAGCTGCTGCATGACGGCCGCCACGTCGAGCCACACGTTCTCGCGCGTCATCTTCCCGTCCCGAAATTCGCAGACGTGCAGGATCCGGAAGTTGACCGGCCGGTTGTTGCCCGGAATCCCCATGAAGTTCCCGGGCACCCGCCCGTACCAATGGGATTCGTCCACCATGAAGTTCTCGCCGTAGTACCGGTGCACGGTCTCGAACTTGTCCTCGTCGATGGATTCGACCAGCTCCTGATACCGCGCCCCGATGGCCGCGTGGTCGCGCAGGATCCCGCGCGGATCCCCCACCACTTCGTGTTCGACGTCATCGCTGAGCGTCGCCAGGATCCCCGCCACGTCCTTGTTCGCCTCCGCCGCCGCGTGGCGGGTGTAGATGGCATTCATTTCCTCCGGTGTCATCACATGTCCTCCCTGATCAGTGACGCCCAGTTTTATGAGACTCTGCTATCTTCGTGAGATGAGCGTCTCACGTCAAGAGAAATTTCTCACGAGCGGTCGGCAGAACCAGAAGATGCGCACCCGTGAGGCGTTGCTCGAAGCCGCGATCACGCTCGCCAAGGACGGCCGCTCCCCCTCGATTCCGGAGGTCGCCGAGGCGGCCCGCGTCTCCCCCGCGACCGCCTACCGCTACTTCCCCAATCCACAGTCGCTCTGGAACGAGATCTCCTCCCGCGAGGAATCCCTGCGCCGCGATTTCGTGGGCGTGCTCGAGGGCCTCACCGGTGACGCGGAGGAGCGCATCGACACGGTCGTCCGCTCGGCGGCCGCCATGCAGTTCGCCGATCAACTGCTCTGGCGCACGGTGCTGCGCTCGATCCAGGACCGCTGGATCGAACAGGCGGATCTGCCCGAGGCCGACCGCGTCCCCAATCGCGGCACCACCCGGCTGCAGATGGCCCGAACCGCCCTGGAGCCCTTGGCCGATCGCCTGCCGCCGGAGCAACTGGACCGCCTCGTCAACGCGGTCTCGCTGGTCTACGGCATCGAGGCGCTGGTCAGCACCCAGGACATCCTCGGCCTCACCCCCGAAGCGGCCACCGACCTGATGTCCTGGTCCGCCCGCGCCCTGATCCGCGCGGCACTGGCCGAAGCCGAAGCCCCGCAATCGGATTGATCATTCGCCCGAGACGGCGGCACCGACCTTTTCGGCGTCGGCGGTGGTCAGCAGCTCCCAGGCGTGGGCGCGGCCGGTTTCGGTGTCGCCCATGCCCGCCAGCATGCGGGCGAGTTCGACGACGCGTTCGTCCTGGGTCAGAGCCTTCACACCGGATTTGACGGCCTTGCCGTCATCGAGCTTGTCCACCACCAGGTGGGTGTCGGCGAAGGCGGCCACCTGCGGCAGGTGGGTGACCACGATGACCTGGTGGGTGCGGGCCAATCGGGCCAGGCGGCGGCCGATCTCGACCGCGGCGCGACCACCGACACCGGCGTCGACCTCGTCGAAGACCATGGTGGTGCCGTGTTCCGAGCTGGCCAGCACCACCTCGAGGGCGAGCATGATGCGGGAGAGCTCACCGCCGGAGGCGCTCTTGCTCAACGGCAGCGGGTGCGCGCCGGAGTGCGCGGCCAGGCGGAATTCCACCTCGTCGACACCGGTGGAACCGGCATGCAGTTCCTGGCCGTCGATGACCAGCGGGGCCGAATCCTGCACGCCCGCAAGGACGGGACCGACGCCGACCTCGAGCCGCGCCCGGCCCATGGCCAGACCGGCCAGTTCGGCGCTGACGGCGGCGGCCAGTTTGCCCGCGGCCTTGCTGCGCGCGGCGGTCAATTTGCGCGCGGTCTCGCGGACCTTCTCCGCGGCGGTCTCGACCTCGGCGGCGAGGGCGGCCAGGGCCTCCTCGGAGACATCGAGCGAATCGAGCCGGATGCGCGCCTCGTCGGCCCACTTGATGACGCCGTCGATATTCGGCGCGTACTTGCGGGTCAGGGTCTTCAGCTCGGCCTGCCGGGTGAGCATGGATTCCAGCGCGCCCGGATCGGACGGCAGATCCGACAGGTACGAGCTGAGTTCGGTGGCCAGATCCACGATCACCGAGATCGCCTCGCCCAGGCGGGGACCCAGCTCCGAGAGCTTCGGATCGTCGGAGGCTTCGATGCGGGCCCGGGCGGTGCCGAGCAGATCCAGCGCCCCGGCGTCCTCGCCCGGCGAGTCCGCGGGCCCGGCCAGCGCGTCGTGCGCGGTCGAGGCGGCCTCGCGCAGGGAATCGAGATCCGACAACCGGCGCACCTCGGCCACGAGGTGCTCATCCTCACCGGGTTCCGGTGCGATGGCGTCGATTTCGGCCAGCGACTGGGTCAGATGATCGGCTTCCAGCGCCAGTTCGCGGCTGCGCGCGGTCCGCTCCAGCAGCTGATTGCGCTTGTCCAGCCAGGCCTTTCGCGCCTTCTGGTACTTGGCCAGCAGCGGGGCCACGGTGTCGGCGGCGAACTGGTCCAGCGCGTGCAGCTGCTGATCCGGCCGCTGCAGACGCAACTGGTCGTTCTGTCCGTGCACTGTGAGCAGCGGTGTCGTGAAATCCGACAGCACCGAGGCCGGCACACTGCGCCCGCCCAGATGCGCCCGGGAGCGGCCATCGCTGCCGACGGTCCGCACGGCGATGATGCTGCCGTCGTCATCGCGTTCGGCCCCCGAGGATTCCAGCACCTCTTCGACCTCGCCGATGGCACCGTCATGCACCTCGTCCACGGTGAAGCGGCCCTCCACCACGGCTCGCGAGGCCCCCAGTCGCACCCGCCCGGCGTCGGCACGCGCGCCACTGAGCAAATGCAGGCTGGTGACCACCATGGTCTTGCCCGCACCGGTCTCACCGGTCAAAACAGTCAAACCTTCATGGAATTGCGCGGTGGCGGTGGAAATTACGCCAAGGCCGTCAATCCTGATCTCTGTCAGCACTCGTGCTCTCCGTTCGCCGTCGGCCTCGCCAGCCTGTCACGGGCAACTGGAATTTGCGCACCATCCGATCGGCGAACGGCGCGGAATCGAGCCGAACCCACCGCACCGGTTCGGTCCCGCGGACCGTTTCGACCCGGCCGCCCCGCGGCAGTGCGAGGGTGCGTCGGCCGTCGAGGAAAACTATCGCATCATGGCCCGTCGCAACGGTTTCCACCGCGATCAGCGAATCCGGGCTGGTCACCAGGGGTCGCGCGAACAGGGCGTGGGCATTGGACGGAATCACCAGCAGCGCTTCGAGTTCCGGCCACACCACCGGCCCGCCCGCCGAGAAGGCGTAGGCCGTGGACCCGGTGGGGGTGGCGACGAGCACGCCGTCGCAGCCGAACGCCGACACCGGGCGGCCGTCCACCTCCAGCACCACCTCGAGAACGCCCATGCGCGCGGCGTTTTCGATGCTGGCCTCGTTCAGCGCCCAGCCGCGCTCGGTCACCACATCGTCGACGCGCACGGTGACATCGATGGTCATCCGCTCCTCGACGGTGTAGTCGCGCTGCACCACCTGGGACAGCGCCTCGTCGAGATTCTCGGCCTCGGCCTCGGTGAGAAAACCGATCCGGCCCATATTGATTCCCAGCACCGGCACTCCGGCGCTGCGGGCCAGTTCGGCCGCGCGCAGGAAGGTGCCGTCCCCGCCGAGCGCGAGCACCATCTCGGTGCCCACCGCCGCGTCGGGATTGTGCGCCATGACGCGCGCCGGATACCCGTCGGCCGCGCCCTGATCGTCCACATCGAAGCGGGTGCTGTAGGCCTCGTCCTCGAGCACGCGCAGCCCGATCCCCGCACCGCACAGGATCTTCGCGACCCGATGCGCGGTATCGGTGATCTCCAACCGTCCCGGATGCGCGACCAGCAGCACTTCTCTGGCCGGGCTAGCCGCGTTCACTGTGGACCCTCCTGCACCGCACGATCGATCAGCGCCGCAACACGCGCCGCCTCGTCCGTATCGTAGGCGTCGGCACCGACTAGTGCGGCGTCAGCGGTCGCTGCGCCGGTTTCCTCCGGTGTGCCGGACTCTTTACGGAGCCACAAGAAATACTCGACATTGCCCGACGGCCCCGGCAGCGGGCTCGCAACCACACCGCGCGTGCGCAGACCGAGTTTCGCTGCCGCGGCAGCGACTTCGCCGACCACCTCGGCCCGCAGCGCCGGATCCCGCACCACGCCACCGGCTCCCACGCGTTCCTTGCCGACCTCGAACTGCGGCTTCACCATCGGCAGCAGATCCGCGCCGGGCGCGGCGCAGGCGGCCAGTGCGGGCAGCACCAGGGCCAGGGAGATGAACGACAGGTCGGTGACGACCAGATCGACTGTGCCGCCGATGAGTTCGGGTGTCAGCGCCCGCACATTGGTGCGGTCGTGCACCTGGACGCGATCATCGTTCTGCAGCCGCCAGATGAGCTGGCCGTAGCCGACATCGGCGGCCACGACCTCCTTGGCTCCCCGGGAGAGCAGCACATCGGTGAATCCGCCGGTCGACGCACCGGCGTCCAGGCACCGTTTGCCCTCGACCGACACGCCCTGCGGCTCGAACGCCTCCAGCGCGCCGAGCAGCTTGTGCGCGCCGCGCGAGGCCCACTGCACCTCGTCGGGTTCCTCCCGCACCAGCAGCGGCGTGCCCGCCTCGACTCCGGTCGCCGGTTTGGTGGCGACCGACCCATTGATCAGGACGCGGCCCGCGTTGATCAGCTCGGACGCGTGTTCCCGCGACCGCGCCAATCCGCGGCGAACCAGTTCCGCGTCCACCCGCGCGCGCCTGGCCACCTCAGATCTTGTCCACCGTGGCCAGGGCCTGCACCAGCACCTCGTGCGCCTGCTCGAGAATCTTGGCGCGGCGCACGATATCGGTGCCCTCGGAGTGCACACTGGGCGCGCCCGGGAAACCCGGATTCGGTGCGCCCGCCGACAATTCGGCCAGCAGCGCATCGACATCCGCCTTGACCCGCTCAGGGTCCGCGAAATCCTGATTCGTGCCCGCCAGATGCTGCCCGGGCAGCGGCATCCCCGGACGGGGTCCCGGTGCGGGAATCGGTGAATGAGGCGTCGGCGTAGTCATCGTGGCGACAACGCTACCCGAACTCGTATTCGAACACACGTACCCCGCCGCATCCCGATCCCGCCGCCGACCGGCCGCACGCCTGTCTCGCGGAAAGGCCTCTCTCGCGCCGCATCGAAAGGCTCTCGAGCGTGGCGCAAAAAACGCTTGCGGGTGGCTGACAGGATTGGGCAAATGGACAGCGACTTCGAGGAACTGATCGCCGAGGCGAATTCCGTATCCGTCGACGGCTGGGACTTCTCCTGGCTCGACGGGCGCGCCAGCGAACAACGGCCGTCCTGGGGCTATCAGAAACAGCAGGCCCGGCGGCTCGCCACTGCCCGCGCCGCGCTCGATATCCAGACCGGCGGCGGTGAGGTGCTGGCCGAGGCCGAGGTGTTCCCGCCGACCATGGTCGCCACCGAATCCTGGCCGCCGAATCTGGGCAAGGCCACCCGGCTGCTGCATCCGCGCGGGGTCGTCGTGGTCGCCGATCCGGACGAGCCGCCGCTGCCGTTCGCGGACGCGGCCTTCGATCTCGTGACCAGTCGGCACCCGGCGACGGTGTGGTGGAGCGAGATCGCGCGGGTGCTCGAACCCGGCGGCGTCTACTTCGCCCAGCATGTGGGTCCGGCGAGCGTGTTCGAGCTCGTCGAGTACTTCCTGGGCCCGCAGCCCGAAGCCCGCCTGGCCCGCGATCCGGATGCCGAGGCCGAGGCGGCGCGGGCGGCGGGACTGGAGATCGTGCAATCCCGGCCGGAGCGGCTTCGCGTGGAGTTCAACGACATCGGGGCGGTCGTGTACTTCCTGCGCAAGGTCATCTGGATGGTCCCGGGCTTCACCGTCGAGGAATACCGGGACCGCCTGTATGACCTGCACCGGCAGATCCGCAGCGACGGTCCCTTCGTCGCCTACTCCGCCCGCACGTTGGTAGAGGCGCGGAAACCTGTGTGAGACTTCACACTTCAGTTCCGGTCGCTACGCCGGAGCCGAGCCGACGGCGATCGCGCGGCCCGGAGCCTCTCGCAAACGGGCCGCGATCGTGTCGGCGATATCGCCGTCGCCCGGGACGACCGGGTCCAGGTCGGCGACCGGATGGTTCAGGGCCTCGAGGGATTCCGCGACGTAGGTGGGCAGGCGGTCGGCGGGCTGGGTGCGCAGATCCTCGAGGGTGCTCACACCGGTGAGGACCATGAGCGACTCCAGGCCCGTGGCCGCCGCGCCGTCGATATCGGTATCGAGGCGGTCGCCGACCACCAGCGCCTTGCGGCTGCCCGCACGCTCGAGCGCGTCCTCCATGAGCGGCGCGAACGGCTTGCCCGCCACGATCGGCTCGATGCCAGACGCGTGGCGCAGCGCCGCGACCATGGAACCGTTACCCGGGGCCAGGCCGCGTTCGGTGGGGAGGGTGGCATCGGTATTGGCGGCCACCCAGAGCGCGCCGGAACGCAGCGCGTAGGCCGCCTCGGCCAGATCCGGCCACGCGGTCTGCGGATTGTGGCCCTGCACCACGGCACTGGGCTGTACGCCGTCGAAGCGGCGGACCGCCTGCAGCCCCACGTTCTCCACCTCGGACATCAGATCGTCGGTGCCGACGACGAGCACGGTCGAACCGGGCGCGACCCGCTGCGCCAGCAGCCTCGCGGCCGCCTGCGCACTGGTCACCACCTCGTCCTCGTGGGCGTCGAAACCCAATTCACGCAGATGCAGCGCCACGGCGTCGGCCGAACGACTCGCGTTATTGGTGACGTACATCAGCCGCTGACCCGGCTCACCGGCCGAAAGCGCCTCCGGCGCACCGGGAATCCGCTCATGGCCGCGGAAGAGCGTCCCATCCAGATCCAATAGCAAGGCCTCGAAGCGGTCCCGCAGTCGCATTACGCCGTCCCTCTCACTGTGCGCAGAAACAAGAACGACCGTGCGGCCGCGCTCTCGCACGGCCACACGGTCGGAATCACTTGCCGGTCCTCAGTTCTCGGTTTCCCCGGACTTGGCGGAGGGCTCGGCCTGGACCGAATCCTCGCCATCCTCGTCCGCGGCCTTCGCGTCCGCGGCCCCGCCAGCCACGTCCGATTCATCCGTGTCGTCGGAATTTTCCGTGTCGTCCTCGTCGAACGCGGCGGTCCAGTCCACGCCCTCACCGTCACCGGAGAGTTCGGCGGCCCGCTCCTCGGCGTCGGTCTCGCCGTCGAGGTCCGCGGAGGCGGAGTTCATGAACCAGGTCAGCGCCTCGTCCTCGCGACCCGCGGCCAGCAGGGCCTCGGCGTAGGCGTAGAACAGGCGCGCCGCGGCCGAACCGGTACGGGCCGGGTCGAGTTCGGCGGTCTGCAGGGTCACCACGGCCTGATCGAACTGGCCCAGATCCATGCGCGCGCCGGCGACCACGATGCGCAGCTCGGTGGCCTCGTCGCCCTGCAGGGCCCGGGCCTCGTCACTGCGACCCAGCTCGATGGCCCGCTCCGGACGGCCCAGACCGCGCTCGCAGTCCGCCATCACGGCCAGCAGACCCGAACCACCGGACATCCGGCGCGCGGTGCGCAGCTCCGAGAGGGCCTCGGCCCACTCGCCCGCGTGATAGGCCGCGACACCGGCGGTCTCACGCACCACCGCGATGCGACCGGCCCGCTGCCGCGCCGCCCGGGCGTGCGCCAGCGCCAGTTCCGGATCCTCGTCCAGCAGCTGCGCCACCATCACCAGGTGTCGCGCCACCGCCTCGGCATTGCTCTTGTCCAGGCTCAGCAGATCGCGGCGCACCGCGCCTTCGAGATCCGAGGCCTGCACATCGTCCGGCAGGTTCGGCTCATCGGGGCGACCCGAACGCCGCTCCCCGCCCTGCCCGCCGCCGACCCGCGCGCCCTCGCCACCCCGGCGCCGGTCCTGACCACGATCGAACGACCGCTCACCCGACCCGTTCCGGTCGAAATCCTTGTCCTCGCGCGGCTTCTCACGACGCTCATCACCAAAGTCCTTGCGCGCGAAGCTCTTCCGATCGTCGCGATCACCGCGGTCGCTGCGGTCGCTGCGGTCCCGATCGAAGCCCCGTCCGCCACCACGGTTCTCACCGCCACGGTTGAATCCGCCCTCACGACGGTCCCCACGGTCACCCCGGTTGAAGCCACCCTCGCCGCGGTTGTAGCCACCCTCGCGACGGTCACCGCCACCGCGATTGAATCCACCTTCACGACGCTCACCGCGATCGAAGCCACCGTCACGGCGCTCACCACCGCGGTTGAACCCGCCTTCACGACGGTCCCCGCCACCACGGTTGAAACCACCCTCGCGACGCTCACTGCCGCCACGGTTGTAGCCGCCTTCACGACGGTCACTGCCGCCACGGTTGAAACCACCCTCGCGACGATCTCCACCGCCACGGTTGAAGCCGCCCTCACGACGCTCACCGCGATCGAAGCCACCCTCACGGCGCTCACCACCACGGGTGTAGCCGCCTTCACGACGGTCCCCGCCACCGCGATTGAAGCCACCCTCGCGACGATCTCCACCGCCACGGTTGAAGCCGCCCTCGCGACGGTCCCCGCCGCCACGGTTGAAGCCACCTTCGCGACGGTCACCGCCGCCACGGTTGTAGCCGCCCTCGCGGTCACCGCGGTTGGAGCCACCGTCGCGGTTGAAGCCGCCGCGGCCGCCTTCGCCCCGGTAGCCGCCGCGATCGCGGTCGCCTTCGGAGCGGTTGAAACCACCGCCGCGGTTGAAGCCGCCCTCGCGGCGTTCGGGCCGGCCCTCGTCGCGCCGTTCGTTGTCGTCGCGCCGGCCGTAGCCGCCCTGTCCGGTCCCACCGCCGCTGCGGCGGAAGGGTTTGCGGCCGTCGTTCTGCTCCGCCACGGTGATCCCTCTCTAGTGTTATAAGCCTGCCGTACCCGGCCGCGGCGCTGGCTCGCGTGAGGGTCGCGGGAGTGTCCCGCACACCTCAAATTGAATCACGCGTGCTCGAGCGTCCACGCAGCGCGGGCGCTGAAACGCAGAATAGGGGACCCGTGAGGGTCCCCTATTCTGGAATGATGTTCCGGCGGTGTCCTACTCTCCCACACCCTGTCGAGTGCAGTACCATCGGCGCAGGTGGCCTTAGCTTCCGGGTTCGGAATGGGACCGGGCGTTTCCCCACCG
>NZ_BAAFGR010000162.1:0-16948 GCF_041154655.1 Nocardia sp. JMUB6875 | reverse complement strand
CCGACAACCGCCACGCGGCCCTCACCACTCTCCGCAGCTACCTCACCGCGAGGTATGCGAGCACGCCGCATACCGAGATCTGGGAACCTCAATGGGCCCAACAGGTTCCGCGCTAGGCAGCGGGAATCAATCGTCGACCGAGGTCTCGAACCAGACGGTCGCCGTACTGCCGTGATCTTGGACGGCCACGCACAGTTGATGACGATCGAAGCCCCAACCGGCGTCCCGGCAGTGATTCCAGGTGGCGTTCGGGTCGGGATCGATGGCCTTTTCCGGCCAGCCGTGTGCCTGTGCGAGATGGCGAATGAGCGTCGCGGACACCTCGGTGTTCTCGCCAGCCGTGCCGCCGATCTCGAAGATGCGGCCGCAGATCCTCGGGGATGCGCTGCAGCCCTGCGAGTGCTCGTCCTTGATCACCAGTCCCGCGGGCAGCGGCAGGAGTTCCGAACTCGATGGCACCGACGCGCGTTGGCCGTTCATGGACAGGATCGCCATCCCGTCGAAGAAGACGGTGGCGAGCACATACGCGCCGGACAGGATCACCGCGATGCGGGTGCGGACCGGAGACGGGTCAGGACCGGCCGCACGATGGTCCACCACCAGGCCGCGGATGAGCACCACGGCGATCACGACGATCAGCAGGGCCTCGGCGGTGGTCTGTTCCGTTTCGAGCATCCAGCCCCGGCCCACCGCGAGGAGCGCCGCGCCGGAGAGCGCGAGCAGCACGCCGACGGCTAGCCTCGCCCGCCGGGTCCGCGCCCCGACGAACCAGAGCACCAGCGGTGCAAGCGAAATCAGCCAGATCATGTGTACCCCCACCCTCGGGACCGGAGCCGATCCCCGAAATCTGTTTCGCCGGACTGAGCCGGTCTCTGTAGGGTTCGCGCGTGGCGACGATTGCGTTTCTGGGACTGGGTCGAATGGGTGCGGGGATGGCTGCGCGGCTGGTGGCCGCGGGGCATGAGGTGCGGGTGTTCAACCGGTCGCCGGAGAAGGCCGCCGGGCTGGTCGCGGCGGGAGCGAGTTTCGCGGCGACACCGCGGGAGGCCGCGCACGGCGCCGAAGCGATCTTCGCGATGGTGGCCGACGACGACGCGTCGCGAGCGGCCTGGCTCGGCGAGGACGGCGCGTTGGCGGGGGAGTACGCGCCGAACGCGTTCGCGGTGGAGTTCTCCACGATCTCCCGGCCGTGGGTGCTGGAGTTGGCGAAACACGCGGCGGCGCACGGGCTTCGGTATCTGGATTCGCCGGTGACCGGGTTGCCGGATGCGGCGGCGGCCGGGGAGCTGATCCTGTTCGTGGGCGCCCCCATCCCGCATCTCGAGGCCGCGCGTCCGCTGCTCGAGCCGTTGTGCACGGACATCGTTCATTTCGGGGATGTCGGTGCGGGCACCAGCTACAAGCTGATCCAGAATCTGCTGGGTTCGATCCAGATCGCCGCCACCGCGGAAGCCCTGCGGACCGCCGAGCTGGCCGGACTCGACCTGCCGACCGTGGGCGCCACGCTGTCCCGCAGCGGCGCGGCGAGTCCGACGGTGATCCGCATGTGCCGGGAGATGCTGGCGGGCAGCCACGATCGCGATATCGCCTTCACCGCCGCGCTTCGGTTGAAGGACACCCGCATCGGCGTCGAACTCTCCGATGCGGTCGGCAGTCCGGCGGCGCTGGGTCACACCGCGCGGGAGATTTTCGAGCGATTGGTCGCCGCCGGGCACGGCGAGCTCTCCGAAACAAAGGTTATCGATCTGCTTCGCGGCTGAAAGATCGATGCTCCCAAACCAATTCGGATACGCTGGGCGATGTGTCGGAATTGGATCGACTGTCGGGGATCAGTCGGATTCCGCGCGCGGATATCGAAGCACTGGGGGAGCTCGACGAGGGGCGGTACGCGGAACTGCGCGTGGCCTTCGAACGGGCGCGCGATCGGCGCGAGCGGGAATTGAGCGCGGCAATCGACAACGGACTCACCCTGGTGCCGCCATTATTGCGGCGGATGGCGCGCCGCGTGCTCTTTACCTGAGGTGACGCATGACGAGTCTGGCATCCCGTGCCGAAGTGGTGAAGCTGGCTCGCGAATTACAGGTCGCGCCCGAGGATCTCGGCTTTCTGCTCGACAGTGATCCGGTCGCGCTGCGCCGGTTGCGGCGCGGCATGTATCGGGCGCTGGACGAGCCGTATCGGCCGATGTTCGAGCGGCTGGCGCGGGTCAGCGGATACCTTCCGAACAGCCTCGCGGTCACCATCGCGACCAGGTTCTTCGGGCCCATGCTGTGCGGCATGGTGGCCAGCTCGCTCAGCCCGGATCGGGCCGTGGACTTGATCGGGCATGTATCGGTCGAGTTCCTCGCCGACGTCGCGCCCTATGTCGATCCCGATGCCGCCACCCCGATCGTCCAACGCTTCGATACCGACATCCTGGTGCCGGTCCTGCGGGAGTTATTGCGCCGCAAGGACTATGTGACGCTGGCCCGATTCATCGTGGCGACCTCGGACGAGCAACTGCTCGCGGTGCTGCCCTACATCGATTCGGGCGAGGACCTGCTGATGGTGGCGTTCAATGCCGAACTCGACACGGTGGCCGACCGCTTCGAATTCGTGCTGGCAGATCTGGACGACGACCGCATCCGGGATCTGCTGCGCGCCGGATACGAGAAGGACCTGTTCACCGAGGCGCTCACCTTCCTGGCCCTGCTCGACGATCAGACCCTGGTGCGGGTCGCCGAGGTGACGGCCGGTATGGACGCCGACCTGCTCGCCTACATCGTCACCTCCGCCGCGCGCGAGAACGCCTGGGCCGAACTGATTCCCATCGCCGCCGCCATGCCGCCGGAGCAATTGGACAAGTTCCTCGAGCTCGATGTCTGGACCGAGGAGTATCTGACCGCCGCCGCTGCCGCTGCCGAACAGGACGGCCGATTCGAGGAACTGCTGCGCCGGGTCACCGAGGCGGGCGCGCGGCTCGACTGACACCCTCGAGCACGCACGCCAGACCGAATTCGAAACTCTGCGTCGCCGTCGGGTCCTCGGCCTCCCGCATCCGCCGGGTGAGATACGGATACTCGCCGCCGGCGATCACGTCCCGCAGATACGGGGCGACACTCGCCCGCCACTGATCCTCGGTGAGGCCGGTGCGTCGCTGGGCCCGCAGCTCGGCCAGCTCCTGATTCACCGCGCCGAAGACATAGGCCGAGACGGTGTCGACGAGTTGCGCGGCCAGGGTGACGTCAGCGGTGAGCTCGATCCCGGCGGCCATGCCGAAATCGAAGCGCCGCAAGGCGTTCGGGCCGAGTGCCGGGCGGCCCGCGAGCTCGGGGCCCAGCCAGCGATGCCGCAGCAGCATGTCACGCATATAGGGGTTCCGGTAGTAATCGCCGAAAAAACAACGGATATGGATGTATTCCCTGTTCAAAGGGTGTGGCGTTGACGCAAGTTGTTCGGGTGGCTACTGGTCCTGCCAACCCTGGAGTACTTGGGCTTGGAGGCGCTCGCGAAGCTCGGCTTCCTCGGGCGTCAGCTGGTCGTCGGGCCGGAGGATGCGGGCGGGCTTGGGCCGCAGCGGCAGACCATCGTCCCCGGCGGCTTGCTCGGCGTCGGCGAGTGCCCGGTAGAGGGAGGCGACGGACGGGTGTTCGCCCGCGTTCTTCCCGGTTTTGATGGTGAGTTTCTTCGCGATGGCCGGGACCGGAACACCCTTTTCCTTGAGTGCGAGGGCGAAGGTGAGTGAGTCGTCGTCGATGACTTTGGGGCGGCCGCCGTGGTTGCCTTTGGAGGCGGCGATGGCCTGGCCTTCGAGGGTTTTCTCGCGGATGTAGTTGCGTTCGATCTGTCCGGCGACGGCCAGGACCGCGAAGAACATCGCGCCCATACCGTTGGGGTCGTAGATGCCGGTGAGCGGGCCGGTGAGTAGTTCGAGCTGGATGCCGCCGGTTTGGAGCTCGGCCGACAGCGCCATCAGCTCGGCGGCGTTGCGGGCCAAGCGCTTTAGTTCGTGGACGGTGAAGACGACCGGCGTGTTCGGTGCGGCCTCTTTGAACTGGTGGGCCAGGGCCAGGGCTTTCTCCAGTTCGGGCCGGACCTTGACGCGGGTGCTGATCTGTTCGTGGAAGATCTTGTGGCATTCCGCGCGGCGGAGGGCTTCGAGCTGGCTGGCCAGTTCCTGGCGGGCGGTCGATGTCCTGGCGTATCCGATCCGCACCGGCCGCTCGGTTGTCGGTGCCGGGACCACGGTGAGGGTGGGGCCTTGGGTCCAGGTTCGGCCGGGGCCGCGGTCGGCGGGAGTCGGTACGTCGAGTTCTTCGCGCAGCGCGGGCACCAGGACGAAGCGTGGGGTGTGGTACTTCGCGGCGGTCTTGCCGCTGCGGGTGCGGCAGGCGCTGCCGGCGGGTGCGTCACAGTTGGGGCAGCGGTGATGTTCTACCGCGGTGGCGGCCTGCTCGGGGGTCAGCTCCATGGACGAAGCCTCTCAGAAGTGTCTCGCACAAGGTGCGGGTTTCGAGAGGACTTTTGCGAATTGTGGCCTGCGGTTTCGTGGTGCTTCGGGGGGCGCTCGCAGAACTCTCGTATCCGATCATTTGTGAGAAGCTGTCTCGGAACTCGGAGCATCGCGAGTCGCAGGAAATGCGAATGGTCCTGGTAACGGGCAATTTCGACTGTCCAGCTACAGGCTCGCGACCCCCTCTCTGGGGAGGGGATTACCTGCCCCCACGTTTCCCGACACGGCCGATACAGACAGCCAGTTCTCGGCCACATCGCCTATCCTGTGATACAGGTAACACCGAGTGGTTGCTGGGGGATATCCAGGTACGCGACGCAGGTGCCGACCGAGATCAACGACCCCCCGGCCCCGCAGGTCGCCTCGATCGCCGCGGGGGACGAGGAGACGACATCGACCGCGGTGAACAGACCCCGCCCCGATCTGGGGCGGGGCCACCCGGTCACCATCCCAGCCTCATATTTTTGTCTCCGAACAGGAAGTCCCGTCATGAACAACGCGATCCTGCGCCGCATGAGCGTACTTGCCGGCGCGACGGCCCTGGCCCTCTCACTCGCCCCGCCCGCCTCGGCCATCTGGCCAACACCAGGGGACCTGTACCAGATCGAAAGCCTTGATCCGCTCTTCCCAAGACAATGCGTCCGCATGGCCGACGACAGACCCGGCACGATAAACCTGGTCCCCTGCAACCAATCGTTCAAACCGCAGCAATGGCAGCGGCTAGACGGCACCGACCTTACGCGGCTCAAGAACAAGGCAACCGGCAAATGTGCCGTCTTGATCCACGATTCGCTCGTAGGTGCCATTTTTGGGGTACTAGGGCGCAAATGCGGCGCCTTGCCCGCCTATGAGAAGTGGGGTTACGACGACGCGACGATGCACATCATCTTCACCGACAGCGGTTCTTCTCTCTGCTGGACCGTACTTAACGGCACAATTACGGCGGCCGCATGTATAACTCCGAGCCTGCCAGCCCAACAGTTCCGGATCAATACGATCACCGCCTAAGCCCGGATCGGCCGTACTGCGGTAGCTCGACGCGCCGGGTCGAGGGATCGATCCGGCACTAACTAACCTAACTGGGTCCGACAGGCAGGCTCACCGACCGGTGGGCCTGCCCTTGTTCATGCTGCTCGGGATGGGGCCCCGTGCCCCGAGTTGGTCAGAACAGGGTGTCGTGCCCGCGCAGGGGGCGGTAGCCGGTCGGCCCGAGCTGGGCCAGCTCGGCGTCGATGTCGACCTCGATCGCGCCGAAGAAGTTGATGTTCTCCGAGTGGGCCGGGGACACGTGAGCCAAAACCTCGTCGTCCACCCGACGGCCCTCACGCCGCATCTGCTCCACCGCGAGCCCGAAATACTCTGTCGTCCAAGCGATCACCGCATTCGTGGCCAGGGTCAGGCACCACATTTGCTCGGCCTGATCCTCAAGATGCCGGGACCGGATCATGCCCTCGTGGGCGTAGAGCAGACCGCGTTTGAGCGCGTGGACCGACTCGCCCCTGTTCAGCTGGCGAGCGATCTTGCGCCGATAGTCCGGATCCGACAAATATCGGGCGGCGTAGATCGTGCGGCGAAGCGCCCCATACTCTTTCAACGCCGCCGCGAGCGCGTTCTGCCGACTCGACGCCGACAGCTTCCCGACCAGCAGTGATGCGGTGGCGTGCCCGAACTTCAGCGACCCGGTCAGACGAAGCAGATCGTCGTAGTGCTCGCTGATGAGGTCCAAGTTCAGTTTGCGGGTCAACAGCGGCCCGGCATGCGGGAACCGGGCCTCGATGTCGGCCCGCGACCCCGGCCGGTACAGGGTGATCTTGCCCAGGTCCCGGATGCGGGGCGAGAGCTGCATGCCGAGCAGGTCGAACAACGCGAAGTTGACCAGGGTCACGCCATGGGTATCGGTCGCGTGCTCGGTGATCGGCAGATCCTTGGCGTTGCCCAGGATCTCATCGAGGACGTAGTGCGCTTCGCGCCGCGTCGTGACGATCACCTTGGTGCCGTAGGTAGTGTGCTGATCGGTGACGTGGGTGTAGGTCGACAGACCCTGCTCGGCGAAGAAATGCGGGACCGTGCGGGCGGTGGTCGACTTCCCGCGCGTCGGGAACCGCTGCCCGTCACTGGAGGACAGCATGCCACCCCCGAAAGTCGCGGTGAGCGGCAGCCTTTGGTGATAGCCGATGATCGCCAGGTTCGCCGCCCGCAGCGTCTCCTCCCGCACATGCCATTCCTCGGTCCACCGCAGAATGTCGTAGGAGATACCGCACGCATCGGCCATGCTGCGCAAACCGAGGTTGGTCGCATTGGCCAACAGGACCGCAATGAGGTTGCGTTTCAGGTCGGAACTGCGGGCCTGTTTGCCGCCTGCGTGGGTGAAACAGTCCAGGAAGCCGGTGCGTTTGTCCAGCTCGATCAGCAGCGACACGATCGGCGCGAACGGCAGCATTTCGGTCAGCTCCGCCTTGAGTTCGGCCGCCTCGGCCGGTACATCCTCGGCGGTCAACGGCGAGATCACCAGGCCGCCTTCCTCGTCGAGACGGACCGGGCCCTCACCGTCTGCCAGGACCTTCTCCAGCTCCCCGACCGACTCGTGTAGTTCACCGACCGCGTCCGCCAAGGCGCGGGCCGGATCAGCGGATTTGCCGACCAGACGGCAGAATTCGGCACGCTGGGGCTCCCACTGGGCCGGGGTGAGCAGATACGACGCCGGATCGGCGTAGAGGCGTGAGCCGGGCACGTATACGTCCCCGGTGCGTAGCCCGTCGCGCAAGCCCAGGAGCACGCACAGCTCCCAATAGTGCCGGTAAGCGGTGGCACTGCCTGACTTTCGGGCTTCGTCGAGGTAGCCGCGCCACTTGGCCGGTACGAACCCGGTCGGAGCCTCGTCGAATACCTTCCTGCGATTCGTGGCGTTCAGTTCGCGCAGCATGTTCACCGCGATCAGCAGCTCCGTCGCTGCGGTGCCGCCGGCGAATCCGACGCTCGAGAGCACGTGCGGGGTGAACTGCCGCAGGTAGCTATAGGAGGTATTCAGGGCGGCCAGATGCCCGTGATCACGCGGCAGCCGGGGTTTGGCCTGCGCTATCGCCGCGCGCAATCGTTCCCACCCGATCTTGTCTCCTCGGATCAGGCCGCCGACGTCCTCGTCGGCGATATCCGGGTCGTTGATGATGGACAGCAGCTCATCGAGGAGGGCTTGCCGGTCCTCACCGGCTTTGCCTCGTTCGGCCAGGTCGTCTTTCATCCGTTTTTCGGCGGCACTGAATTTCGCCGAGATCGCCTGGTCGAACAGGGCGACCACCTCATCGAGCACATCGGTGCCCGACTGCGCCAGCATCGTGAGCAGGATCGGATGACGGCGCTGCGGATCCCGGCGCTCCAACGCTTGGCTGGTCAGACGACGACCCATGAGGGCCAGGAACCGCCGTCGCTCGGCGGGCAGCACCGACATATCGAGGCGGTCCGCACCCAGGTTGCGCAGGTACCCGAGCTTGTCGACCTCGGCTTTCACCGCCGCCGCTGACGCTTCCACCGGCCCGGTCGCCAGCCACCGCAACCGCGACATCCTCAGCGAGACATCGGTGACCAGCAACCCATCCAGGTCCGCGCAGCGTTGCGGCGTGAGTTCGTGCGCCAGCCGGTCATAGGTTTCGCGCTGCGCTTGCTCACGAGCATGAGCGACCCGCTCCACCAGCACCACCGGGCCCGGCCGGATCACCTTCGCCGAGATCAGGTACTCACACGCCAACCGGAACAACAGTGTGGGGGAATCGTGCTCCATAGCCCGTGCCAGCATGAACTCATCGAGCTCCTTCAGCTCTATCGTCCCCGGCCCCCGCCAGCCCAGATACTGCGCCACCAAACGCAGATGCTCTGTTCGGGTCTGGGCCCGGCGGCCGTAGGAACCGATCTCGCTCGCATCGACATTCAGCTGATCAGCCAACCGGGCCACCGCCACCGGCGGCGCCATCGACACCTTGTCCGGCACGAACCCCAACCACGGCAGCGTGCACAGCGCAACGGCTATTCCAAGCCGAGCTGCCGGGCCCCGGCCCCGGCCCGGCGCGATGAACGCCAAGTCCGATGGGGTCAGTGTGAAGAACCGGTACAGCTCCTCGCGGCTGATCTCCGGGAATTCCCGCAGACGCGCCAACTCCTCGTCCGCGAATACCCGCGTCGCCACGAACCCTGACCTCCACCACGCCGACCAGACCTATCAGCGCCAAGCCAAGCACTACCAGCCCAAACCCGCACCCCGAGCACGAAACATGTGCGTTACCAATGGATTACGCATATCCGTTGTTTTTTCGGCGATTACTACCGGAACCCCATATATCGCGCGACGGCGGCCAGATCGGCCCGCCCGTCACCCGAAAGGGTCGGCAACTCCGATTCGCCCTGTGCCGCATCGATCATCAGGTCGAGCAGCTCATCGCGATTGGCGACGTACCGGTAGAGCGAGGCCGTGCCGGAGGACAACTCGCTCGCGACCCGGCGCATGGATACCGCCTCGAGCCCCTCTGCATCGGCGATGGCGAGCGCGGTGCCGACGATGCGGCCGCTCCTTGCTCCACAGTATTCAAATCCGTGGAATTTGATCCATGGTGTTGATTGACTCCGTCGTCGACGGAGGAGCGGTACTGCGACCGCGTGGGGTGGGACGCTCCCGCAACCGGGTCGGGTCGTACCGCCAGGCGGCGGTGAAGTCCTGATCCAGCTGCGCGAGTACCCGATCCGTGCCCAGACTCAACCAGCCACCCTGGTTCTGCGAACGTCGCAGAATGTTGCGGGCGGCGTTGATGTCGGCAAGGAGCCGATTACCGCAGAAGCGACAGTGGAAACGCTTCTGGGAAGTCCTGTTTCGTTTATCCGTGTAACCACAGCCGGAACACTGGCGTGAGGTGTGAGCGGGATTCACCTCGACGACAGCGATCCCGTGGCTCTCGGTGAGGGAGGCCAGTTTCTCGGTGACGGCGGTTCGTCCAGCGCGGGACAGGATGCGGTTGAGCCGTCGGCTGAGCCCGCCGAACCGGAAGTCCAACTTCTCCACCACAAGTTGTCGGATGTCGCGAGCGGCGAGCCGGTTGAACAGCCGGTTGATCTCGTTGCGCACGTAAGCGCGGACACGCTGGTTCAACGCCCGAAACCGCTGGGAGTCACGCAGTTTGATGCCTTGGCGCTGCAAGGACGCGGTCAGCGTCGTGAGTTCCGTGTCGCGTTCTCGGAGCCATTCGAACATCGCTTGCCCGAGGATCTGCCCGTCGCTGGTGGTGAAGATGTTCGCCAAGCCCCAGTCGATACCCAGGGCATCACCGCACTCGCGCAGGTTCGCGGGCAAAGATTTCTTGACCAGCGAGAAGGAGACCGTGCCCTCGTCGGACACGTGGACCTGAGTGAAGTTGCGGACCTCTCCGGCCGCATCATCGAAGTAGGGGTAACCGTGCAGCGGAATGCTCACCGGTTTGCCCGCGGTCAGCGTGGAGACCCGGACCCAGAAGTCCGCGTGCGGGCCAGCCGCAGCGGACACGCCCGCGATGGGCCCGTCCATGAGCATCGTGCGCACCCCGGCGAGGTTGGGGAAAGGGTTGCGCCACAACCACTGCCGGATCAGCTCTTTGGACCGAGCCATGACCTCCGGAGAGACCGCACGCCCGTCGATGATCACCTCGTCGGCCCACCACGCCTTACGGGCGTTCACGCGGTAGAGATCGGTGCGTACCTCGTCTGCAACGTCCAGTTCGCCGATGAGGTCCCGCACGCCCGAAACCGCCAGTCCCTGCCAGGAGGTCAATGCCATGTTGACCTGGTTGACCACCGACTTCCACTGTCGCTGGGACAGATAGCCGGGCAGCGACTTGGCTTCCTGGCCACCGAGCCAGCCGAGGCGGGTTTCACCCTCGCGGAGTTTACGAGTCTGCAGCAACTGTACGTGCACCAGTCCCCGCTGCCAGTGCGGCAGCAGCTCGGCCACCGCCAACAACTTGCCGCTGTTGGCGGTGGTGGGGAGCCGGTACGCCCGCATCATGGCTTCTATCTATCAGAGACCACCGACAACAACCGGCCGACGAGACCTGGGCGTGCGCCGCGCGGGAGGTGGGCCGGAGGTTCGCGCTCGACCTGACGGTGCATCGTATTCCGGCCGCCGAGACCGAGTGGCTGCGCATTGTCGGCATTGATGCATCCGGTGCAGTGCTGGTGCGTCCCGATCAGATGATCGCCTGGCGGACAGCCACTCTGCCCGGGAACCCGGCCGAGGTCCTGACCGATGTGCTAGAGCGGGTGCTCGCACGCCGCTAGTCCGGCCACGGGATGACTGTGGACAGCTGTCAATACCGCTGAGGTCGCATGGGAATCAGGGTCTGCGAGGGATGTGCCGGGTAGCGGGCCCGACCTAGCGTGAATGGCATGTCCCAGCAGGTCGATACACAGGTGTCCGGTGCGGTCCAAGGTCAGCGAATCGGCGTCGTCGACAGCCTGCGCGGCTTCGCGCTCTTCGGGATCCTGGTCACCAATACCGTGGTGGCGACCATGCTCTGGTCGTCACCGGGCGCGGGCAAGGATCCGCATCCGATGTTCGACGGCACCGTGGACCGGTTCGCGTACGGGTTGATCGACGGCCTGTTCCTCGGGAAGTTCTATCTGCTGTTCGCATTCCTGTTCGGCTACTCGTTCACCCTGCAGATCGCGGCCGCGCGACGGACCGGTGCCGCGCCCGTGCCCCGATTGCTGCGGCGGTGTCTGGCGTTGTTCCTCATCGGATTGGCGCATGTGCTGCTGTTGTGGCTCGGCGACATTCTCACGCTGTACGCGGGACTGTGCCTGATCCTGGTGCTGCTACGGGGAATTCGGCCGCGGACGGCCTTCATCACCGGACTGGTGCTGTACTTCGCGTTCGCGGCGCTGGCTTTCATCCCCGGCAATGGCGGGCTGACGGGACTCGGGGAGATCTTCGATTTGCAGCGCATGCACGATGGCTTCACCGGCAATTTCGGTGAGACCCTCGCCGCACAGCTGTCGTTCGGACCGAAGTTCATGTTGTTCACATGGATCGGTCAGGGCATACCGGCGCTGGGGATGTTCCTGGTCGGGCTCGCCGCGGGCAAGCGGCGGGTGTTCGAGGATCCGGAGTGGATCAGCCGCTGGCTCCCGCGCGCCCTGCTGCTCGGTTTCGGTGTGGGACTGCCGATCTCCCTCGGCACCGTGATCCTTTCGACGCTGCACCCGGTGCTGCCCACGTTCTGGTTCGGGCTGCAGGAGCTGAGCAATCCGTTCCTGACCCTCGGCTACGCGGCGGGCATCGTCTGGCTGGTCCGGTATCGGTGGGCGGGTCCGGTGTCGTGGCTCGCGCCCGCCGGGCGCATGGCGGCGTCGAACTACATCGGGCAGTCGGTGGTGATGATGCTGATCTACACCGGTTACGGTCTGGCCCTGGCCGATCGGGTGCCGCCGGCGCTGGTCGTGGTGATCGCGGTCGCGACCTATATCGTCCAGTTGCAGGTCAGCATGTGGTGGCTGCGACGGCATCCGTACGGTCCGGTCGAGTGGCTGCTGCGCGCGGCGACCTACCTGTCGGTGCCCGCCTGGCGGAAGGCGTCGGCGTGAATCGTGGCCCACTGCCGGAAGGTTCGCGGGGGACGGCCGGTGATCTCCTCCACGGTGGGGCGGACGATGGACTCGTCGATGGCGCCGCCGACATAGAAATCGAAGAAGGCGTCCACGTATTCGACGGGCGTGTTCTTCAGCATGTCGGCGCGCGCCTCCTCGTCACTGAGGCCCACGCATTCGAGGTCGCGGCCCAGGACCTCGCCCAGAATCGCGATCTGCTCGGCGGGCAGCAGCGATTCCGGTCCGGTGGGCCAGAGGATTTCACCGCGCAGGGCCGGATCGGCGAAGGCTTTCGCCGCCACCGCGGCCAGATCGAAAGCGTCCAGATTCGCGGTCCGCACCGTCGGGAACGGAACGCGCACCGAGTCGCCCGCGTTCAACTGGGGTAGCCAGCGCAGTGCGTTGGAGTCGAAGGCGCACGGGCGCAGGATGGTCCAGGCCGCGCCGGACTCGGTGACCTCTTGCTCGGAGGCCATCATGTAGCGGGTGACGGCATTGGCGGTGTCACCGGTGGCCGCGGAAACACCCGACAGCTGCACGATGTGCTCGACACCGGCCTTGGCCGCCGCCTGCGCGATGCCGGGATAGCCGGGCAACAGGAACAGCGCCCGCACGCCGTCCAAGGCTGACGCCAGGGACTCCGGCGCGCCCAGATCACCCGATACCGCATCGACTCCGGCGGGCAGTGTGGCCTTCGCGGGATCGCGCACCAGCGCCCGCACCGGTTCCGCACCGCCCGCCAGCGCCGCCACGAGTTCGGCACCGACATTGCCGGTCGCGCCCGTCACCAGAATCATGTGAGCCCTCTCTCTGCCGTCCCGTATTTCGGGGCTTCAGTACAGGCTTACACGAAAAGTGAACGGCGGGAACGACTCCGGGTGAAGGTCAGGGCAGATCGTAGGCCGTGGCATGCCGGGGTTGGTACAGCCCGATCTCGCCCGCGCCGGGTACCCGCAGGTGTGTGAGCAGGCCCCATCCCGCGTTGGTCACCTCGGAGGTGAACTCGACGCCCTTGCCTTTCAGGTCGTCCATGGTCGCGGCGAGGTCGTCGCACATCAGGTACAGCTCGGCCCGTCCGCTGTCGGCGGGGTCGGTGGGATGGACGGCGAGTTCGGCCGGTGGTGACTTGAAGATCAGCCACCCGTCGTTCGCGTCGACGTGGGCCAGGCCGAGGACGTCACGGAAGAAGGCCCGTGCGGCCTCGGCGTCGCTGGCATAGAGGATGGTGTGCGCGCCGGTGATCATGCCCTGACGCTAACAGCGGACGCGGGATCAAACCCGCAGGTGAGCGGCGAAGGTCTCGGCCAGTTGCGCGGCGAATTCGGCTGCTTCGGTGCGCATTCCATTGTGCGCGCCGGGGAATTCGGTCACCTCGATACCGATGCGCTCGGCGATCTCCACCGCGGGGCGATAGGGCAGGCAGCCGCGGGTCTCGCGCCCGACGGCCAGCACCAGCCGGTCCGCCACGGCGCTCAATGCCGCGTAATCGGGGATGTAGGAAGTGAATTCACGCAGCTCGTACTCCATCATGAGCGGCCCGTTCGCCATGAGACGCGTCCACATCTCCGCCGTCCGCGGCGGCAGCTCGGCGACCTCGGGGGCGGGCTTCATCGCATTGCCGATCCCGGCCAGGAAGCGTGCCGACGCGGCCGCGAGGCCTTCGGTCCGGAAGAGCGTGTACACCTCCTCGATCATGGCGCGCTGCTCGGCGGCATCGGGCAGCACGGCGAAGCACGGCGGCTCATGCGCCACCAGCCGCGCCACCCGATCCGGATGCCGAGCCAGCAGATCCAATCCGACGATCGCGCCGGAACTCCCGCCGACGACCAGCGCGGGCTCATCGGTGAGATGGTTCAGCAGGCGAAACACGTCATCGCTCTGCGTCTCGACCCGCTGGGTCTCCTGCGCCCCGTCCAGGACGCTGCGCGAATATCCACGCGGATCGAGCGACACCACCGTAAACCGATCCTCGAGCACCTCGGCGATCGGATCGACCGAGGCCGCATCCCCGCCACCGCCTGGAATGAACAACACCAGCGGCCCACTTCCACGCACCTCGTAGTAGAGGTTCGCCCCGGGCACGCGCAGCCGCTCGGATCTCATTGCCGTCTTCTCCTCGTTCGATGCTCACTAACCCTATGTTTTATAGGTTGAAACCTAAGATACATAGGTTTGGTGAGCAGGCCAAGCCGGATTCAGGTCCGAGTGCGTCCTCGCTGTTCAGCCGATACGTGCCTGTCGATGCCTCTAAAGTGGTTGCGTGACCGCACGTTTCGCCATCATCTTCGACAGCCTCGAGATCGCGAGCTTCGCCGAGTTCAGGGGCTTCCATCCGGCGGTCACCCTGGAGCGGCCGGGCGGTCCGGTCACCACGCCGCCGTATGTCCAACTCAGACATGGGCTCAGCGGCACGGCACAGGTCTTCCAGTGGTACACGGCGGCGAAGAGCAATCCCAGCGCGGCCCGTCGCAGTGGCAAGCTGCAGTTCTTCAGCCCCGAGGGCTTGCCGAGCACCACCTACTGGCTGGAGAAGGCGTGGCCGTCGCGGCTGGAAGTCGTCGGCGGGAATATCGACGACCCGAATGCCGTGATGGACATCGTCGATTTCAGTTTCCAGTCCTACCAACAGCTCAGCTGAGCACGTCGGTCCTGGAACCCTCAGAGGGCGGCGAGGCAGGCCTGAGCGACCTCGACATCCTGGTCGGCGGTACCGCCGGAAACCCCGATCGCGCCGATAACCTCACCCTCTGAATCGGTGATCGGCAGTCCGCCGCCGAAGGAGATCAGCCCGCCATTGCTCCACTCGATCCCGTAGATGGGTCCATCGGGCCGCGAGATCTCGCCGAGCGTGGCGGTCGGCAGGTGGAAGAGGATGGAGGTCTTGGCTTTCCGCTGAGCCAGGTCGATGCAACCGAGCAGTGCGTTGTCCTTGCGGCTGAAGTGCAGCAGGTGCCCGCCCGCGTCGACGATGGCGATGTTCATCGGAACCCCGATGGCGTCGGCGGCCTTGTGTCCGGCATCGGCGAGGGTGGCGGCGGTATCCATGGAAAGTGTTGTCATGGCATTCAGCCTCACGGCCCGGATCCGACTCAACCAGGAGGAGTCGTCCCGGGGGACGGCACCCCCAGGAACGCCTAAGCGCAGTTTCGGGTTGGCGAAGCGGTTCGTCAGTCCGGCAGCCAGTTCAGTTCGTGTGCCAGGGTTTTGGCGACGGTACGGATGCGGTGGTGCAGTGGTGCCTGCACGCGCGGGAGCACCAGGTGCATCGTCATGGTGGGTGCGTCCCGCAGCGGCCGCCACGTGAGACCGGCTGCTTGGGTCGTGACCGCGGTTTCGCCGGACGGGGCGAGGGTGAGCCCATCGCGCAGGTCGCGCTGCGACAGGTCGAAAGAGACTGGGGGCGTGTGAAATCGGGGCTGCGGTCGGATGTCGCGGAACAATGCGGACAGCTGATCGTGGATCACGGGGTTGGCCGTGCGGTCGGGGAGCCGCAGCGGATACGCGGCCGCCTCGGCGATCTCGATCTCCGGGTGTTCGGCGAGCGGATGATGCTGTGCCAGCTGGACCCCGACGCGCATTCGCCGCAGCAGGAACCGGCGCACGCCACGGCCCGGCTGTTCGCCGCGGGTGATCCCCGCATCGATACGCCCGTCCGCGACGGCGGCCGAGATCTCCGGTGTCGCCATCGGCACCGCGCCGACCTCGAGTCCCGGGCTGCTGCGAATGAGCCTGTCCACCAGTGCCGGTGCCGTCTCGGCCCCCGCGCTGAGGCTGTATCCGATGCGCAGCGTGCCCAGTTCACCGGCCCCCGCGTTCCGGGCGGTGTCCCAGGCCCGGTCCAGCGCCGCCAGCGCGGGCGGCGCGGACTCCGCCAAAGCCGCACCGGCCGTGGTCAATACGACGCTGCGGGTGTTGCGAACCAGCAGGCTGGTACCGAGTTCCGCCTCCAGTCGGCGCATCCGGGCACTGAGCGCGGGCTGCGCGATCCCGATCCGTGCGGCCGCCCGGGTGAAGTTCAACTCCTGCGCCAGCACCAGAAAATACCGCAGGCTCACCGTATCCGGCGCCACGTGCCCTCCCCGTCGATTGATAACGAACCGTTCTGAGCCTATCGCGTTCCGGTCTTTCCCCCGCCCCCGCACCAGGCCCTAACCTGCGCATATGACGATTGAACCGAACGCGGAGGTTGCCGTGGCCAAGGGCTACTGGATCAGTGTCTACCCCACCATCTCCGACCCCGAGATCCTGACCGACTACAACAAGCTGGCCGGCCCGGCCGTCCACGCCGCGGGCGGCCGCGTCCTGTCCCGTGGCGGTCGAGTCGTCGCCCACGAGGCCGGAATCACGCAAAAAGTAGTTCTGGTCGAGTTCGACAACTTCGAGAAGGCCGTCGCCGCCTACGAGAGCGAGGCATACCAGAAGGCGCTGACCGCCCTCCCCGCTGGCTTCCAACGCGACTTCCGCATCATCGAAGGCGACTGAGCCAGAACGGGACCCGCCCCGATGGCCTGGCCGGATATCACGGTGGTCGACGCGTGCGTGCGACGCGACGGCCGTGGCGGCAGCCCGACCTCCGTCGTCGACGACGACCCCGCAGCGACCGACGCCGACCGGCGTGCGGTCGCTGCCGCGGCCCGAACCTCCCACACCGCCTTCCTCGGCCCAGCCAGAACCCCCGACGGCGGCCACCCGATCCGCTTCTTCACCGCCACAGCCGAACTCCCCGGCTGCGGCCACGGAACCATCGCCGCCCAGGCCCTCCGCCTGACCCGCACCGCCCTGCCCCAACTGAACGACCGCCAACACACCGGCGACCGCACCTTCGACACCACCGCAACCCTCCGCCCCGCCGCCATC
>NZ_BAAFGR010000161.1:0-17249 GCF_041154655.1 Nocardia sp. JMUB6875 | reverse complement strand
GGAGCGCCCGCCCCCGACCAGCCCGAGCCCGCCACCCGCGGACACCGCGGCCGCCAACGCTCCACCGGCGATCCCACCCATCGGCGCGGACACGATCGGATGCGCGACACCCAGCAGGTCCGTGAAAACGGTCCGCAATGCCATGCACCCCAGCGTAACCGGGGCTGGCCGCCGCTCGTCTACGCAATAGGGTGGTGGGGTGGAAGATCATGAGCGGCTGTTCGATCGGGTTCGCGGGTCGATGCTGGGTGGGGCGGTCGGGGATGCGCTCGGGTGGCCTATCGAGTTCTTGTCGTTGGAGCAGATCCGGAAGCGATATGGGGCGGCCGGAGTTACGGGGTATCTGCCGGGCGCGATAGCGGGGGCGCCGCAGCAGATCACCGATGACACGCAGATGACGCTGTTCACCGCGGAGGGGTTGTTGCGGTGTCCGCGGGATACTGATCCGGCGCAGAGTTTGCGGCGGGCCTATCTGCGGTGGCGGGATACGCAGCAGCAGGAGAAGCCGTCCACGGAGCCGGATGGGTGGCTTGCGGGGCAGCGGTTCCTGTACGCGACGCGGGCTCCCGGGAACGCGTGTTTGACCGGGATGCGGCGGCAGGCCGAGAAGTATCTGCCCGCAGCGGAATTCGGGAAGCCGGGGCCGGTGAATCCGAATTCGAAGGGCTGCGGGACCGTCATGCGGTCGGCCCCGTTCGGGTTGGCCGGGTTCGGGCCGGACCGGGCTTTTCACTCCGCGATGCGTTCGGCTCAGCTGACCCACGGTCACCCGACCGGCTACCTCTCGGCGGGAGCGTTCGCGGTGATCATCGACAGTGTGCTCGCCGGTGCGGAGTTGCCGATCGCGGTGCGCGACACCATCGATCGCCTCACCACGATGCCCTCGGCCGCCGAAACGATCTCCGCGCTCTCCGCTGCCCTGGCGGTCGCCCACCTCGGCGACCCCACCCCGGAACGCCTGGAGATGATCGGGGCGGGCTGGTGCGCCGAGGAATGCCTCGCCATCGCCGTCTACTGCGCCCTGCACACCTACCGCACCGGCGACATCCGCTCCGGACTCCTATTGGCCGTCAACCACTCCGGCGACTCCGACTCCACCGGCGCGGTCGCGGGCAACCTGATCGGCGCGGTCCACGGCCTGCAAGCGCTCCCCATGGACTGGGTCGCCCCGCTCGAGGGCCGCGACGAATTGTTCCGGGTCGCAGACGATCTCGTCCTCAACTTCTTCTACAAGGACCGCTCCGACCTCGACACCCGCTACCCGCTCGATTCCTTCCTCACCGATTGATCGGCCCGAAAGCGCAGTGGGGACCGATCCGGATCGGATCGGTCCCCACCGCGAAACGGGTTGCGGTGCGCCGCGACTAGACGGTGAAGCCCAGGGCGCGGAGCTGTTCGCGACCGTCGTCGGTGATCTTGTCGGGACCCCACGGCGGCATCCAGACCCAGTTGATCTGGAGGTCCTCGGCCAGGCCCGAGCGCACCAGGGCGTTGCGGGACTGGTCCTCGATGACGTCGGTCAGCGGGCAGGCCGGGGAGGTCAGGGTCATGTCGAGTTTGGCGATGCCGTCCTCGAAGGTCATGCCGTAGACGAGGCCCAGGTCGACGACGTTGATCCCGAGTTCGGGGTCGACGACGTCGCGCATCGCCTCTTCCATATCGTCGAGGTGCTGGAGCTCCTCGGCGGTGAGTTCCTTGGGCTGCTGGTCGGTTTCGCTCATCTCTTACTCCCCGTTGCCCATCGGCTTCTTGGTCTCCTCCGCGGAGGCGATTCGTACTACGGCGTCCTTGAACGCCATCCAGCCCAGCAGGGCGCACTTCACGCGGGCAGGATACTTCGAGACGCCGGCGAAGGCGATACCGTCGCCGATCACGTCCTCGTCGCCCTCGAGGGTGCCGCGCGAGGTGATCATCTCGTCGAACGCCTCGACCACCTTCAGCGCCTGCTGCACCGGCAGGCCGATGACCTGGTCGGTGAGCACCGAGGTGGAGGCCTGGCTGATCGAGCAGCCCTGCCCGTCGTAGGACACGTCCTTCACATCGCCGTTGTCGTCGATGTGCACGCGCAAGGTCACCTCGTCACCGCAGGTCGGGTTGACGTGGTGCACTTCCGCGCCGAAGGGCTCGCGCAGCCCTCGGTGATGCGGGTGCTTGTAGTGGTCCAGGATGACTTCCTGGTACATCTGCTCCATGCGCATGGTCTATGCAACTCCGAAGAAGCTCTGGGCCTTCCGCACCGCGGCGACCAGCTGATCGACCTCGGCGACGGTGTTGTACACCGCGAAGGAGGCGCGAGCGGTCGCGGCGACACCGAAGTACCGGTGCAGCGGCCACGCGCAGTGGTGGCCGACGCGGATGGCGACGCCCTGATCGTCGAGGATCTGGCCGACGTCGTGGGCGTGAATGCCGTCCACCACGAACGACACCGCGCCACCGCGATTCACGTTCTCGGTCGGGCCGATGATGCGCACGCCCTCGATCGCGCCGAGACCCTCCAGGGCCGCGGACACGAGCGTGTGCTCGTGCGCCGCAACGGCTTCCATACCGATGTTACTCAGATACGCGACCGCGGCACCCAGGCCGATGGCCTGCGAGATCATCATCGAACCCGCCTCGAACCGCTGCGGCGGCGGGGCGAAGGTCGAGTGATCCATGTACACGGTCTCGATCATGGAGCCGCCGGTGACGAACGGCGGGGTCTCCTCGAGCAGCGCGCGGCGGCCGTACAGGACGCCGATGCCCGACGGGCCCAGCATCTTGTGCCCGGAGAAGGCGGCGAAGTCGACGCCCAGCTCCTTGAAGTCCACCGGCATGTGCGGCACCGACTGGCAGGCGTCGAGCACCACGAGCGCGCCGACTTCCTTTGCGCGGCGCACCAATTCGGCGACGTCCGCGACCGCGCCGGTCACATTGGACTGGTGGGTGAAGGCGACCACGCGGGTGCGCGGCGACAGCTCCAGCGAATCCAGATCGATGCGCCCGTCGTCGGTGATCCCGTACCACTTCAGGGTGGCGCCGGTGCGGCGCGCGAGCTCCTGCCACGGCACCAGATTCGCGTGATGCTCGAGCTCGGTGATGACGATCTCGTCCCCGGGCCCGACGCGATGCGGGAATCGGTCGTCGGAGAAGGCGTAGGCCACCAGGTTCAGCGACTCGGTCGCGTTCTTGGTGTACACGATCTCGTCCGCGCCGACGCCGACGAACGCCGCGATCGCCGCGCGCGCCGCCTCGTAGGCCTCATTGGCCTCCTCGGCGAGCTGGTGCGCGCTGCGATGCACGGCCGCGTTGTGCTCGAGCAGGAAGTTCCGCTCGGCGTCGAGCACCTGGAGAGGACGTTGCGACGTCGCACCGGAATCCAAGTACGCCAACGGTTTTCCGTCGCGCACGGTCCGGCTCAGGATCGGGAAGTCGGCCCGGATCCGAGCGACGTCGAGAGTCCCCACGGTGCTGGTCATTTAGGCTCCTACAGCTGCTGAGGTGAAGCGCACGTAGCCATTCGCGTCGAGTTCCTCGGCCAGTTCGGCGCCGCCCTCGGCGACGATCTTGCCGTTCACGAACACGTGGACGAAGTCGGGCTGGATGTAGCGCAGAATGCGGGTGTAGTGGGTGATCAGCAGGATGCCGCCGTTCTCCCGCTCCTTGTAACGGTTGACACCCTCGGAAACAATCCGCAGCGCGTCCACGTCGAGGCCGGAGTCGGTCTCGTCGAGGATGGCGATCTTCGGCTTGAGCAGGCTCAGCTGCAGGATCTCCTGGCGCTTCTTCTCACCGCCGGAGAAACCCTCGTTGACCGAACGGTCGCCGAACGCGGAGTCGATCTCCAGCTCGGCCATGGACTCCTTGACTTCCTTGACCCAGGTACGCAGCTTGGGCGCCTCGCCGCGGATGGCGGTGGCGGCGGTGCGCAGGAAGTTGGAAACCGAGACGCCGGGAACCTCGACCGGGTACTGCATGGCCAGGAACAGGCCCGCACGCGCGCGCTCGTCGACCGACATCTCCAGCACGTCCTCACCGTCGAGGGTGATCGAACCCTGGGTGACGGTGTACTTGGGGTGCCCGGCGATGGCGTAGGACAGGGTCGACTTGCCGGAGCCGTTGGGGCCCATGATCGCGTGGGTCTCGCCCGACTTGATGGTCAGGTTCACGCCCTTGAGGATCTTGATGGGCTCGCCGGTCTCGTCCGGGTTGGCGACCTCGACGTGCAGGTCCTTGATTTCCAGGGTGGTCATCGGATTTCGGATTCCTTTGCGGGATGGGAAAGTTCGGGTCAGACGCCGACAGCGGCGAGTTCGGCCTCGATGGCCGCCTCGAGCCGCTCCCGGACCTCGGGGACGGTGATCTTCTGCAGGATCTCGAAGAAGAAGCCGCGCACCACCAGACGGCGGGCGACCTCCTCCGGGATGCCGCGCGAACGCAGGTAGAACAGCTGCTCGTCGTCGAAACGACCGGTCGCGGCGGCGTGCCCGGCGCCGACGATCTCGCCGGTCTCGATCTCCAGGTTCGGCACCGAGTCGGCGCGCGCGCCGTCGGTGAGCACCAGGTTGCGGTTCACCTCGTAGGTGTCGGTGCCCTCGGCCGCGGCGCGGATGAGGACGTCGCCGACCCACACGGTGTGCGCGTCCGGCTTGTCCGAGGTCGGATCACCCTGCAGCGCACCCTTGTACTGCACATTCGACTTGCAGTTGGGCTGCGAGTGATCGACCAGCAGACGCTGCTCGAAGAACTGGCCGTCATCGGCGAAGTACACGCCCAGCAGCTCGGCGTCGCCGCCGGGACCCGCGTAGCGGACATTGCCGGTCAGGCGCACCACATCGCCACCGAGGGTGACATTGGTGTGGCGCAGGGTGGCGTCGCGGCCCAGCTTGGCGTGGTGCGCGGTGACGTGCACGGCGTCATCGGCCCAGTCCTGCACCACGATCACGTTCAGCGCGGCGCTGTCGCCGAGGATGAATTCCACGTTCTCGGCGTAGGTTCCGCTGCCCTTCTGGTCGATGACCAGGGTGGCGCGGGCGAAATTGCCCAGGCGGATCTGCAGGTGCCCGTAGGCGGTCCTGCCCTCGCCCGGACCGGTGATGGTGACCGTAACCGGCTCGGCCACTTCGGTTTCCGCGGCGACCGACACGACGGTCGCCTGCTCGAAACCGGAGTACGCCTGCGCGGCAACACGATCGGTGGGGGTGCCGCCCTGGCCCAGGCGGGCGTCGGTGCGGTCCACGGTCTCGGCGGTGACGCCGGCGGGCGCGCTCACCTCGACGGTGGCCTGCCCGTCCCGCACGGCGGTGCCGTCGTGCAGGCCGTTCAGGCGACGCATCGGGGTGAAGCGCCACGCCTCGTCACGACCCGAGGGAATCTCGAAGGCGTTCACATCAAAAGAAGCGAACACCTCGCCCTTGTTCAGGGCGGGGGTACGAGCCTCAGCGGCCTCGGCAACGTTCTCGACGGCCATCAGCCGACGGCTCCTTCCATCTGCAGTTCGATCAGGCGGTTCAGCTCCAGGGCGTACTCCATCGGGAGCTCCTTGGCGATCGGCTCCACGAAGCCGCGCACCACCATCGCCATGGCCTCGTCCTCGGTGAGACCGCGGCTCATCAGGTAGAACAGCTGATCCTCGGACACCTTCGAGACGGTCGCCTCGTGGCCCATGGTCACGTCGTCCTCGCGGATGTCGACGTAGGGGTAGGTGTCGGAGCGGCTGATCGTATCGACAAGCAGCGCATCACACTTCACGGTCGACTTGGACGCGTAGGCGCCCTTGTTGACCTGCACCAGACCGCGGTAGGAGGCACGGCCACCGCCGCGCGCCACCGACTTGGAGATGATGTTGGAGGAGGTGTGCGGCGCCAGGTGCAGCATCTTCGCGCCGGTGTCCTGGTGCTGGCCCTCACCGGCGAACGCGATGGAGAGCACCTCGCCCTTGGCGTACTCGCCGGTCATCCACACGGCCGGGTACTTCATGGTGACCTTGGAGCCGATATTGCCGTCGACCCATTCCATGGTCGCGCCCGCCTCGGCCTTGGCGCGCTTGGTCACCAGGTTGTAGACGTTGTTCGACCAGTTCTGGATCGTGGTGTAGCGGCAGCGGCCGCCCTTCTTCACGATGATCTCGACCACCGCGGAGTGCAGCGAATCCGAGGAGTAGATCGGCGCGGTACAACCCTCGACGTAGTGGACGTAGGCGTCCTCGTCGACGATGATCAGCGTCCGCTCGAACTGACCCATGTTCTCGGTGTTGATGCGGAAGTACGCCTGCAGCGGGATGTCAACGTGCACGCCCGGCGGCACGTAGATGAACGAACCACCCGACCACACAGCGGAATTCAGCGCGGAGAACTTGTTGTCACCCGAGGGGATGACCGAGCCGAAGTACTTCTGGAACAGCTCCGGGTGCTCCTTGAGACCGGTGTCGGTGTCGAGGAAGATGACGCCCTGCTTCTCCAGGTCCTCACGGATGGAGTGGTAGACGACCTCGGACTCGTACTGCGCGGCGACACCGGCGACGAGGCGCTGCTTCTCCGCCTCCGGGATGCCCAGCTTGTCGTAGGTGTTCTTGATGTCCTCGGGCAGATCCTCCCAGGAAGCGGCCTGCTTCTCCGAGGAGCGCACGAAGTACTTGATGTTGTCGAAGTCGATGCCCTCGAGGTTGGAGCCCCAGTTCGGCATGGGCTTCTTGTCGAAGATGCGCAGCGCCTTGAGGCGGAAGTCGAGCATCCATTCGGGCTCGCTCTTCTTGGCCGAGATGTCGCGCACGACCTCCTCGGACAGGCCGCGCTTGGCACTGGCACCGGCGACATCCTTGTCGGCCCAGCCGTACCCGTACTTACCCAGGGACGCGATGGTCTCTTCCTGGGTCAGCGGCTGCACCTGGTCGGTGGTCGTCGTCATTCGGCACTCCTTCCGGAGTCGTGTGTAGAAGTCGTTGCGGGCTGTGCAACGAGGGGTTGTGCGGACTTCTGTTGGGCGATATTCGGTTTGGGGGCCACGAGCGGGACGTGGGTGGTGCAGGCGCAGTCGCCGTTGGCGATGGTCGCCAGGCGTTGCACATGGGTTCCGAGAATCTCTCGGAAGGCTTCGAGCTCGGCCGCGCACAGCTCCGGGAATTCCTCGGCGACATGCGAAACCGGGCAGTGATGCTGGCAGATCTGTACGCCCGCACCGACTTTCCGGGTCGAGGCCGCGAATCCGGCCTCGGTGAACGCTTCCGCGATCTCCTCGGCCTTGGCCTCGGTCTCGGCCGGGGTATGCCCGGCGAGCTCGCCGACCCCGGCCACGATGGCCTGGACGCGCTTGCGCGCGAAATCGGTGATGGCTTGGTCGCCACCGAGCTCCCGGATCTGCCGCATGGCGGCACCGGCGAGGTCATCGTAGGCGTGGCCGAGTTTGCCCCGGCCGGTGGCCGTCAGCTGGAACTGCTTGGCGGGACGCCCGCGGCCCTTCTGCTGCCAGGGCGCGGACCGGGTGGCCCGCGCCTCACCGGATTCGATGAGCGCGTCGAGATGCCGGCGCACCCCGGCCGGACTCAGGCCGAGCCGCTCGCCGATGGCGGTCGCGGTGATCGGCCCCTCCTCCAGCAGGAGTTTGATGACGGCTTCCCGGGTATGACCCTCACCCGCCGGTCCGGAGGCAGCAGCGGACCGGGCACCCGCATTCTGGTGCCCGGTCTGTTGCGCATTCCGCAAACCCACGGTTTTCACAACACAAGTGTGACGGAATTCCATTCCTCGATCCAGTAAGGGTTCCCTGACCTGATCTTCGCGACCTGGGACGATGCACTCGGGTGTGAGCTGGACCACGATATATCCAGGACGTTCCGGAAATTCCGCCCGCTGGGGGTGGGTTTCGGAAAGGCGTGAACAGTGTGCTTGTAGTGGGTGCGACGGGAAACGTCGGACGGCAGGTTGTCGCCCAACTGGCCGCAGAGGGGGTCGCGACGAGAGCGCTGGCTCGGGATCCGGGGGCCACGAGGTTTCCGGCGGGGGTCGAGGTCGTGCGCGGGGATCTGAGCGAGCCGGAGTCGCTGGCGGCGGCCGCGGAGGGGGTCGAGGCCGTCTTCCTGGTGTGGCCCTTCCATGGCACCGAGGGTGCGGCCCAAGTGCTGAAGGCACTGGGCGCTCATGCGCAGCGCATCGTCTATCTGTCGTCGACGACGGTGAACGACGAAGGGCCGCAATCGGATCTGATTCCGGAGCGGCACGCCGAGATGGAGGCGTTGCTCGAGTCGTCGGGGGTGCCGTGGACGGTGCTGCGGGCAGACACCATCGCGTCGAACGCGCTGGGCTGGGCGGGGCAGATTCGCGCGGGCGATGTGGTGCGCGGGACCGAGGTCGCGCCGACGGCGGTCGTACACGAGGGCGATATCGCCTCGGTGGCGGTCCGGCTGTTGACCGATCACTCGCATACGTGGCGCAAATACCTCGTGACGGGGCCGCGCGTGGTGAGTCGAGACGATCAGGTGCAGGCGATCGCCGAGGTGCTGGGTCGTCCGCTGCGGTTCGAGGCGCTGCCGCTGGAGGTGGCGCGCGAGTCGATGACGACCGCGGGGCTGCCCGTGGCGTTGATCGAAACCTTGCTTTCGATGGCCGAATTCCGGCCGCGCTCGGACCTGATCACGACGACCGTCGAGGACCTCACCGGGCGTCCGGCCCGCGATGTCCGGGACTGGGCTGCCGAGCATGTGGAGGATTTCCGGTAGCGGACCGGTCGCTGACGGGCGGTTCTGGTCGTGCGGGCATAAGTTCGATGCCAATCGAATTGTCATTGGGGGGTGGGTGTCATAGCGCCCGCCCGACAGACAACGACAGCCGATTCATGAAAGCCGGTGCCAGCATGCCCGTCGCACTGTCCGTTCTCGATCTCGCCGCCATCGCGCCCGGGCAGACCGCGCGCGACAGCTTCCACAACAGCGTCGCGCTGGCCCGGGCGGCGGAACGCAGTGGGTACGAGCGGGTTTGGTACGCCGAGCACCACAACATGGGGTCGATCGCGTCCAGTGCGACCAGCGTGCTGATCGGGTACGTGGCGGCCAATACCGAGTCCATCCGGCTGGGTGCGGGCGGGATCATGCTGCCCAATCATTCGCCGCTGGTGATCGCCGAGCAGTTCGGGACACTGGAATCGCTGTTCCCGGGGCGTATCGATCTGGGGCTGGGCCGGGCGCCGGGCAGTGATCAGGAGACGATGCGGGCCTTGCGGCGCACGCCGTCGTCGTCGGATTCGTTCCCGCAGGATGTGCTCGAGTTGCAGGGGTATCTGACCGGCAATTCGGTGATTCCGGGGATCAAGGCGGTGCCGCGCGCGGAAGGGGTTGTGCCGCTCTACATTCTGGGGTCGTCGCTGTTCGGGGCGCAGCTGGCGGCGCATCTGGGCCTGCCGTATGCGTTCGCCTCGCATTTCGCGCCCGATGCGCTGCACCAGGCGGTGCGCGCGTATCGGGACGGGTTCCGGCCGTCGGAGCAGTTGGCCGAACCGTATGTGATCGCGGGCGTGAATGTGTTCGCGGCCGAGGATCGCGAGCACGCCGAGGAGCAGAAGACGATCTCCTACCGGGCGCGGACGCGGGCGTTCATCAAGCGCGGGGCAGCGGGGATGGACTTCTCCGATGAGGAGATCGACGCCTTCCTGGCCTCGCCCAATGGCCGGCACCTGGCCAGGATGACCACTTACACCGCGGTCGGCACACCGGCCGAAGTCGCTGCCTACCTGGAGGATTTCGCCGCCGATGTCCAGGCCGACGAACTCATCACGGCGCATCACGCCCAGAACATCGACGACCGGGTGCGCTCGGTGGAGTTGACCGCCAGCGCGGTGGCGGCGAACAGTGCCAGGGTGAGCCAGATGTAGGCATTCCGGTTGACGAGGGCGAGCAGACCGTGGTCGGGATAGTAGAGGAAGCTCGTGTGGGGCACGCCGACCAGAACCAGGAAACCACCTGAGCTGACGACGAATACAGCGAGCACGACAGCGGCGGTCGCCAGGGACCGCCGCTGATACGCCAGGTGGACCAGATAGATCAGCAACGGTGCCAGCCACACCCAGTGGTGGACCCAGCTGAACGGTGACACGACGGTACTGGTCAGGCCGCAGAGCACGACCGCGGGCAGTTCTCGCCCGGTTCCGGAGAGGCGGCGGGCCAGTCCCAGGCCGAGGGCGGCGATGACGAGAGCCGCGGCGAGCCATAGCAATTGGATTCCGCCGCCCGTGCCCAACGAGCGGGCGAGCCCGCCGCGCAAGGTCTCGTTCTCCGGGTTGATCGGAACCCCGACCCGGGAGGGATCGACGAACCCGCCCGCCCAGAAGGTCAGCGAATCCCGAGGTAGCACAGCGAATCCCAGCACGATCGTGGCGACCAGGGCCGCGGTCGCCGTGGCGGCCGCGCGAAACCGGCGGGTCACCAGCAAATAGAGGATGCAGAAGCCCGGAGTCAGTTTGATTCCCGTCGCGATGCCGGTCCCGATGCCTTTGAGACGCGAGGAATCCGGCAGGGCCATATCCGCCAGGACGAGCAGCAGGAGCAGGATGTTGATCTGCCCGAACGCCAGCGTCTGCCGGATCGGCAGGCACAACAGCAGCAGTGCGGCGGCGGCCGGGCCGACGATCAGCATCCGCCCGTCGCGCCGATACCCGAGCATCCAGACCGTCAGCCACACCGACCCGGTGAGCATGGCGAAATTCCCGAGCCCGCCGACCCAGGTGAACACCGAACCGTGCAGACCCGCCAGGGGTGTCAGCAGCAGCGCCGCGAACGGGGTGTAGACGAACTCCCAGTTCCCGCGCACGTGCCCGCGCAAGGGTGTGTCGTACACCGAAACGCCGTGCACCACACGGTCCGCCGCGATCCGATAGACGTCGAGGTCCACCAGGTGCAGCATGTCCGGCAGGGATACCACCGCATCGTGGATCCACAGCGCCCCGGACAGCGCACCCAGCACCGCCACCAGCCACACCACGACCAGCGGAATCGAGCGCCGCTGGGACGCTTCCCGATTCGCTGCCGCCCCATCGATGGTCGGCATACCCGCCCCCGAGCTCCCGGTTCCGAATTCCGCCTCACCGTAGTGAGCGGGCCGGGCCGAGCGCGTGCCCCAAATTATAAGTGCTTGTGTTTCAGATCAGTGTGTGGCGGTTCCTAGCCGTGGAAAGGGTCCACGTCCTGGCCCGGGAGCCAGGAGCGACCCGGTTCCGTCCAGCCATTGGCCTTGACCATCTTCTTGGCCGCGCGCTGATTCCGACCGATAAGGCGGTCTAGGTAGAGGTGGCCGCGCAGGTGGTCGGTCTCGTGCTGCAGGCAGCGGGCCAGATAGCCCGTGCCCTCGACCGAGACGGGCTGATTGTGGATATCGACGCCGGTGACCTTGGCCCAGTCGGCACGGCCGGTCGGGAACCACTCCCCCGGCACCGACAGGCAGCCTTCGGTGTCGTCGTCCGGGTCGGGCATGGTTTCGGGGATCTCGGAGGTCTCGAGCACGGGATTGATGACGTAACCGCGCTGGCGGCCATCGGCATTCACCAGGTCGTAGATGAAAACCGCACGCGGATCACCGATCTGGTTGGCGGCCAGGCCCGCGCCCCGGGCCGCGGTGTTCGTCTCGAACAGGTCCTCGACGAAAGCGGCCAGCTCGTCATCGAATTCGGTCACGGGCACGGCCGGGGCGGACAGTCGGGGGTCACCGCAGATCAGGATCGGACGAATAGCCATGCATTATTTGTCCCAGAAGGGTGCCGGACGGTTGCCGCCGGGGTCAGGGTCGCGGAATATTGCGCAGGTTGGAGCGGGCCATATCGATCATGCGGCCGACGCCGCCGGCCAGCACGATCTTGCCCGCGGCCAGCGCGAACCCCTTCACCTGCGCGGCGTCGATCTTGGGCGGCAGGGACAGGGCGTTGGGGTCGGTGACCACGTCGACCAGCATCGGCCCGGCGGCCTCGAACGCCTTGCTCAGGGCCGCGCGCACTTCGGTGGGGTCGGTGACGCGGATCGACGGAATGCCCACGGCCTGCGCGATATCCGCGTAGTTCACCGGTTCCTGGTCGGTGCCGTAGTCGGGCAGGCCGTCGACCAGCATCTCGAGTTTCACCATGCCGAGGGTGGAGTTGTTGAACACCACGATCTTCACCGGCAGGCGGTGCCGCCACACGGTGAGCAGTTCGCCCATGAGCATGGCCAGGCCGCCATCACCGGAGATCGAGATCACTTGCCGCCCAGGGAAAGCCGTCTGCGCGCCGATGGCGTGCGGGAGCGCGTTGGCCATGGTGCCGTGCCGCCAGGAGCCGATGATGCGGCGGCGTCCGTTGGGGTTGATGTAGCGCGCCGCCCAGACATTGCACATACCGGTGTCGACGGTGAAAACCGCGTCGTCATCGGCGATTTCGTCGATGAGCGAGGCGACGAATTCGGGGTGGATGGGGGTGTGGTGCTCGATGTCGCGGGTGTAGGCGTCGACCACGTGCTCGAGGGCGGAGGCGTGGCGGCGCAGCATGTCGTCGAGGAAGGCGCGGCTCGGCTTCTGGTGCAGCAGCGGCAGCACCGCGTCGATGGTCGCGGCGACATCGCCATTGACGGCGATATCGATGGCGGCGCGGCGGCCGAGGTGGGCGGGATCGCGGTCGATTTGCGCGATGCGGCCGTCCTGCGGGAGGAAGGTGTCGTAGGGGAAGTCGGTGCCTAGCAGGACCAGCAGATCGGCCTCGTGGGTGGCCTCGTAGGCCGCGCCGTAGCCGAGCAGGCCGCTCATGCCGACGTCGTAGGGGTTGTCGAATTGGATCCACTCCTTGCCGCCGAGCGCGTGCCCGATGGGCGAGTGCAGCCGGTCGGCCAGGGCCATGACCTTGTCGTGCGCGCCGCGAACGCCCGCGCCCGCGAACAGGGTGACGCTGTCGGCGTCGTTGATGGCCTCGGCGAGCCGGTCCACCTGGTCGGCGGGCGGGACCAGGGTCGCGGGTTCGGAGACGAGATCCGCGCTCCAGCCGCGGTTTTCGGAGTCGGCGCTGAGCACGTCACCGGGCAGCACCAGCACCGAGACGCCGTGCCGTCCCAGTGCGGTCTGCATCGCGATGTAGGTCAGCCGGGGCATCTGCTCGGGGGTGCTGATCATTTCGCAGAAGTGGCTGCATTCCACGAACAGTCGCTCGGGGTGGGTTTCCTGGAAGAAGCCGGTGCCGATCTCGCGGCTCGGGATGTGCGAGGCGATAGCCAGTACCGAGGCGCCGTTGCGGTGCGCGTCGTAGAGTCCCTGGATCAAGTGGGTGTTGCCGGGTCCGCAGCTGGCCGCGCAGACCGCGAGCCGCCCGGTGAGCAGCGACTCCGCGCCCGCCGCGAAGGCCGCGCTCTCCTCATTGTGGCAATGCACCCAGTCGATGCCCTCGGTCCGCCGCAGCGCATCGGTGAACGGGTTCAAACTGTCCCCCACCAGGCCGTATACCCGCTGCACCCCGGCGGCGACCAAGGCATCGACCAACTGGCTGGCGACCGAATTCCGACCCATGACGCTCCGTTCGCAGTGCCGAGACCGAACATGACCGACCGTCGCACCGTAACCCACCCCGAGACGCGCATTGCCGAATTGTTGCCAGACCGCGACGCGGAGTGCGCCTCACATGCCGTTGAACTCGACCAGCGGGGGCGGGTAGCCGGGGACGGGAGGGGCTGCGCGCCAAGGCGTGTGGATGCGGGCGCCGGGGAGGTGGGCGAGTTCGGGGATCCAGCGGCGGACGTAGTCGCCGTCCGGATCGAAGCGTTCGGCCTGACGCAGCGGGTTGAGGATGCGATTGGGGCGGGTATCGGTGCCGGTGCCCGCGGCCCACTGCCAGTTCATTTGATTGTTGGCGATATCGCCGTCGACGAGCCAGGTCAGGAAGTGATCCGCGCCGAGCCGCCAGTCCACGCCCAGCGATTTGGTGAGGAAGCTCGCGGTCAGTAGGCGGGCGCGCCCGGGTATCCAGCCCTGTGCGCGCAGTTGCCGCATGGCGGCGTCGATCACCGGGTAGCCGGTGCGGCCGTCTTGCCAGGCGGCGAAGGCGTGCGGGTCGGCGCGCGGCGGGGTGGCGCGCGGGCGGAAGTCGGTGTGGGCGAGTTCGGGTCGGGCCGCCAGAATCTGGTGGTGGAAGTCGCGCCAGGCCAGCTGGCGGGCGAAGGCTTCACCGCCGGGGGTGGCCAGGTCGGTGCGGCGCACCACCTCGCCCGGCGACAGGCAGCCGAAGTGGAGGTAGGGCGAGAGACCGGAGGTCGCGCCCGCCAGGTTGTCGCTGTCGGTGTGGTAGGTGGCCACGGGTCCGGAGAGCCACTCGCGCAATAGTTTTCGGCCGGTCCGCTCGCCGCCGACGGACAGCTCGGGTGAGGTCGGCTCGGTACACAGGTCGGTGTGGGCGGGCAGGGGCGTTCCCTCGACGGCCGGGCCGGTAAGACTGCGCGGGCGGGCAGCTTCGGGACGCAGCGGTGTTTCGAGCCAGCGGCGGAAATACGGTGTGAAGACAGCGAAATGGGCACGTCCGGTGGCGGGACGCAAATCCGCGGGATCGACGACGGTGATCGACGCCGGATGCACGATCAGGCGGCAGCCCAACTCACCAGCCCGGGTGCGCAACTCGCGTTCTCGAATTCGGCTGTAGCGGCTGACATCCGCGGCGATGTGCACGGTGCTCGCGCCGGTTTCGGCGATCACCCGCGCCACCTCCGCCACGACGGGGCCCCGCCGCAGCACCAATGGCGTTCCGAGCGAGCGCAATTCGGCATCCAGGTCGGCGAGCGCCGCCGTCAGGAAGCGAAGCCGATTGGGCGCGAGCGGAGCCCGCTCGATGATGCCGGGATCCAGCACGAACAGCGGCACCACGGCACCGTCCGCGGCGGCCGCCGCCAGCAGCGGGTTGTCGTGCACCCGCAGGTCACGGGTGAACAGGGCGATCGCCACCTGCATCGAGCACTCGCTTTCGGAGAAGGTCGAGGGCACACGCGCGGTCGTTCGGGAAGATCAGGCGCACAAATCTAGCAGCGCCGTCAATGGGTGCGGCGATCGTCCGGGCGGGTGGCCCAGGAGGCGGCGGTGAGCAGCGCGAAGACGATGAGGATGTAGACCTCGCCGAGCTTGACACCCGTGGTCAGGTGCGAGGCGATGGCGCCGGAGTAGACGAAAAACGCTCCGGCGTAAGCCCATTCCTTGACCAGGGCGAACCGCGGGACGACCAGCGCCACCGCGCCGAGTAGTTTCCAGACGCCCAAGATCACCAGGAAGTAGGTCGGATACCCCAGCGGGATGATCACGTCCCGGGCCTGCGGGACCCGGGCGACATCCCAGTAGCCGCCGACGGCCAGCTCGAGGACTACCAGCGCGGTGGTGATCCAGTAGGTATAGACGACCGCGCGGTCGGGAACGATTCGTGTCAGCATGGTTTCTGTAGTCATGACACTGTGACGTTCGGCAGGCGTGAAGTATGTCCGACAATGACTCGGGCTCCCCGGCGGAGCGTTTCGAGCGGCGGCGCGGACGGCTGACCGCCATCGCCTTCCGGATGCTCGGGGCCTCGGGGGAGGCCGAGGACGCGGTGCAGGAGACGTGGGTGCGGTTGAGCCGCACCGATATCGGGGAGATCCGGAATCTGGACGGGTGGCTGACCACGGCGTTGTCGCGGATCTGCCTGGACGGGCTGCGGGCTCGGGAGGTCAAGCAGGAGTATCCGCTGGGAAGCTTTGTGCCCGAAGTGCTTCCCTGTGCTCCGGTCGGCGGGCCGGAGGAGCGGGCCGTGCTGACCGAGGACATGGAACGGGCGGTGCTGGTCCTCATGCATCGGCTGCATCCGGCCGAGCGGGTCGCGTTCGTGCTGCACGACATGTTCGAGGTGCCGTTCTACGAGATCGCCGAGATCCTGGATCGGTCGCCGAACGCGGCGCGGCTGCTGGCCAGCAAGGCGCGGCATCGGGTGGTCGGCGAGACGGATGCGCTGCGGCCGGACACGTTGCGTGAGCACCGGATCGTGCGGGCGTTCCTGGCGGCGGTGCGGGCCGCCGATATCGAGGCCGTGGTGCGGGTGCTCGCGGCCGACATCACGGTGTCCGCCGACGCGGCGGCCGCGCCCGGCTCGGTGGCGATCACCGCGGAGGGCACGCGGATCGTGGCGCGACTGGCGGCCGGATTCGCCCAGCGCGTCGATTTCGCGGCGGTGGTGCTGGTCGACGGTCGACCGGGAGCGCTGGTGGCACCGGCCGGGCAGGCGCCGACGGTGCTGGCCTTCACCATCGAAGGCGAAAAGATCACCCGCGTCGACGTCATCGGCGAGCCGGAGACCTTGGCGCGGCTGGCACTGACGGTTCCCGAACTCAGCGTGTAGCAACCAGTTTGACCGGGCCGTCGAGCAGTGCGTCGATCGAGTCCTCCCAGGCCACGGTGCGCGTGGTGACCACGGCGGGATCGAAGCGGCCCGTCGCGACGAGGTCGAGGACCTCCGGGATGACCGGGCGGACGTGGGCGCGGCCCGTGTGGAAAGTGCAACAGCGCGAATACATTTCGAGCATCGGAAGCGCGACATCCTGGGTCTGGACGCTCACGCTGGTGCAGACGCCGTCGTTGGCGGTGGCCCGGATCGCGGCGACCAGCGCCTTCGAGCCACCCGCGGCCTCGACGGTGATGGGGAAGCGGCCCACTCGCTCGGTGGGTTTGCCCTCGATGGGTTCGGCGCCGAGTTTGGCCGCGATGGCGAGTCTTTCGGGGTCGGTGTCGAGGTAGACGGCGCGGGCCGAACCGAGCGCGTATGCCAGGCCGGCCGCGTAGAGGCCGATCGAGGCGGCCGCGGGGCCACCCAGCACGAGCACCTCCGCGCCCGGGAAATCGGCCAGCTGCGGGGCCACGGTGCGGTACGCGTCGGCGATATTGTCGCTGGCACTGGCCACGGCGGCGGGGGCGACGCCCGCGGGCAGCGGGACCAGCATGGCGTCGGCGTGCGGGACCAGCGTCAGATCCGACCAGAGGCCACCCCAGTGCACGCCGCCCATCGGGCCCAGCCCGTAGGTGGACATGAACGGGTGGGCGGTGCAGTTGCCGGTGCGGCCGCGCAGACAGGAATCGCAGGCGCCGCAGGAGATTTGGAAGGGGACGACGACCTTGTCGCCCGGGCGGACGGTCGTGACGGCGTCGCCGACGGCGGTCACCTCGGCGACGCCCTCGTGGCCGAAGGGATAGGGGCCTTGCAGTGGGAAGCGGCCCTGGATGACGGCGGGATCGATATCGCAGGTCGCCACCGCGATCGGGCGGACCAGGGCCTGGTCG
>NZ_BAAFGR010000160.1:0-17413 GCF_041154655.1 Nocardia sp. JMUB6875 | reverse complement strand
GTTCTCGGGGGAGAGGGCGTCGCTGCGCTTGAGGCCGCAGCTGAGGCGGTTGCCGCCGGAGGCGAGGCAGTCGATGGCGCGGTAGCGGATGCCGTTGCGGCGCAGCCAGGGAGTGTCGCGCAGGCCGATGATCTGCAGGCCCTTGTCGGAGAGCGCCGACCAGACGTCCACGTAGTCCTGCGGGGTCTCGTCGCCGCCGCTGTCGCTGGGGCGGGTGGCGGTGGTGAAGACGAAGTCGGGGTGCTCCACGCCGAGCCGTTCGATGACCTCGGCGGACCAGTCCCGGCAGTCCGGATTCTGCTGGCCCTTGTACAGGGGCTCCTCGGCGACGGTGAGCGGGCAGCCCATCTTCAGGTAGACGACGACCCGGAAGTGGTACTGCTCGCCGAGAATCTGCAGGGCCGGAACCCAGTGCTCGGCATGGGAATTGCCGACCACGGCGAGGGTGCGGTGGGCGTCGTGGTCGCCGTAGGTGCAGGTGATGACCGCGCGGGTGTCGAAATCGGAGATGCAGCCGTCGCGGGTCGGGTAGGCGATATCGGCGGGGGCTTCCTCGGTGGTCGGCCGCATGGGAGCGCGCGGGACCAGGGCGTGGTCGGTGAGCGCCGCCGCGCCCGGATACTTCGACGGGTCCAGCTCGCCCACCGCGTGCGCCTTCGCGCCCATGCTCCACTGCCAGGCCAGCGTCGAACCCAGCAGCAGCACACCGACGGTGGAGACCGCCACGCCCGCCAGCAGCCGGGCGCGCGCCGGGGTGGCGGACGGCTTGGAGCGCAGCCGCAGCGGCTCCTCGACCAGGTGGTGGGTCAGGTAGGCCAGCAGCAGCGACACCAGGATGATGCCCAGTCCGCCGATCGCCCCGGCTCGCCGCTGATGCGTTTCGCCCAGGTAGAAGATGAGAATCGGCCAGTGCCACAGGTACAGCGCGTAGGCGAAGCCGCCGAGCTGCACGATCGGGAACGAGGCCAGGCCGCGATTGATCAGCGGCTGGTCGGCGGTGTCGCGGCCCGCGCCCGCGAGAATCAGTGCGACGGTGGCCAATACGGGAATCAGCGCGGCGGGGCCCGGAAAGACCAGCACGCCGTTGACCATCCAGCCGCAGCACGCGATGGCCGCGATTCCGGTCCAGGCGAAGGCTTCACGCACCGGCTTGGGCAGATTGACCAGGGGTGCGGCGATCGCCAGCAGCGCACCCGCGAGCGGTTCCCAGGCGCGGGCGAAGGTGTCGTAGTAGTTCCAGCCCTGCTGGGTCGAAACCCCTTCGGTGGCATAGCAGAACGAGGCCAGCGCCACGATGCCGAAGACCACCGCGAGGGTCACCCGCAACACGCCGTGCTGTCCGAGGCTGCGCAGCACCGGACGCTCCGCGGCCAGTTTCCACGCACCCGCCTTGACCGCCCGCTGCAGCAGCCACGCCACTCCCGCGACCACCAGCAGCAGCGCCAGATACATCTGCCCCTGCACCGACATCGACCACAGGTGCTGCAGCGGGCTCACCGAGGGATCGGCGGCCAGATAGTCCGACCACGACAGCGCCAGGTACCAGTTCTGGTAGTAGAACAGCGAAGCCAGCGTCTGACCCGCTATATCGGACCAGCGGGTGTGGGGGAGCAGCGTCACCGTCGCGACCACCACCGCGGCCAGCACCACGATCATGGCGGGCAGCAGCCGCCGCAGCGTGCGCCGCACGGTGGTCAGCACGCCCACCGGGCCGCCGTCGGCGCGGCGGATGAGCATGCCGGTGAAGAAGAATCCGGACAGCACCAGGAACACGTCCACGCCGCCGGACACCCGCCCGGCCCAGATGTGGAAGGCCACCACCAGGGCGATAGCTATACCGCGCAGTCCGTCCAGATCCAGCCGGTAGGCGCCGGGGATCGAGGGGGCCGCCGGGGCGTCCTGACGGTCGCTGTCCGGTGCGGTCGGCTGATCGGTGCTGGATATGGACATGGCGGCTGCCATTGTCGGTCAGCGGTCCCGAAAATTACGAATCGCCACACAGAAGGTGTCCGTGTTGTGCCTTTTGTCGCTGGTCAGGCGAATATGAAATAGCGCAGCCACAGATACGGAGCTGCCACCACAATCGTGACCGCGGTCACCAGAATGCCCTTCCGGGTGAATTCCCAGAACGAGATCGGATGGTCGGAGCGCTTGGCGATGCCGAGCATCACCACGTTCGCGCTGGCCCCGACTGCTGTGAGGTTGCCACCGAAATCCGCGCCCAATGCCAGCGCCCACCACAGCGCGTCCGCCCGGGCCGGATTGTCGAGATGCTCCACCAGCTCTGCCACCAGTGGGCTCATGGTCGCCACGTACGGGATGTTGTCGATGATGCCCGACAGCACCGCCGACACGACGAGTATCAGCATGGTTGCCACGAGCGCGTTTCCGCCGGTGAGTTCGGTCGCGTATTTCGCCAATCGGCCGATCACACCGGTTTTCACCAGCGCCCCGATCATCACGAACAGACCGGCGAAGAACAGCAGCGTCTCCCATTCCACCGCGGACAGGTAATCGCGTTGCGGCAGACCGGAAATCAGCACCAGCGCGCCCGCGCCGAGCAATGCCACCAGCGACGGTTCGAGGTGGAAAATCGGGTGGCCGAAGAATCCCGCGAAAACGGCCGCGAGCACAATTCCGCACTTGATCAACAGTTTTGGATCCTGAATCGCCTCCCGCTCGTTCAGCTGCATGATGTCGGCGGCGCGCTCGGGATCGACGTCGAAGGAGCCCCGGAACAGTCGCGGCAGCAGCAGCGTGAACACGGCCAGCTCGATCAGCACGATCGGGGTCAGGTTCAGGAAGAAGTCGTTGAACGACAGCCCCGCCCGGCTGCCGATGATGATGTTGGGCGGGTCGCCGATCAGGGTGGCCGCGCCGCCGATATTGGAGGCCAGCACCTCGGCGATGAGGAACGGCAGCGGCGAGATCTCCAGGCGCTCGCACACCAGCATGGTCACCGGGGCGATGAGCAGCACGGTGGTGACATTGTCGAGGAAGCCCGACGCGGTCGCGGTGATGAACACCAGCAGGATCATCACCCGCAGCGCGGAACCCTTGGCGCGCTTGGCCGCCCAGATGGCGACGTATTCGAAGATACCGGTCTGGCGCAGCACGCCGACGATGATCATCATCCCGAGCAGCAGGTAGATGACGTTCCAGTCGACGCCGGTCTCGTGGGAGTAGAAGACGTCGTCGGAGTCCATGATGCCGACGAGGATCACCACGCCCGCACCGACCAGCGCGGCAACGGTTTTGTGCACGCGCTCGGACGCGATGAGGAGGTAGGAGACGGTGAAGACCGCGACGGCGATGGCGACGCTCATGGTCGCCACCCCGGCGGGCTCAGTTCGCGAGCGCTATCTGCAGCAGGCGCGAGGCCGTGATCACGCCCAGCAGCGTGTCGCCGTCCTGCACCGCCACCAGCGGCGACTTGTACTTGGCCATGAGCGCGGCCACCTCGACGAAATTGTCGTCGGCCTTGGCCGCCGGAATCTTGGTGAGCCGCTCCGGAATCACGTCGCGCACCTTCTTCCCCCGCAACCGCTTCACCACCTGCCCGCACATGTTCTCGCTGAGCACCCCCGCCAGCGACGGATCGTCCTGCACGTACTTCGGCACGATGAACAGCACCACCTGCGAGGCGGGCAGCACCGAATGCGGCTTCCCGTTCCCGTCGGTCACCAGGATCCCCGGCAGCCGATGTTCGGCCAGCAACCTCGCCGCGTCGATCGCGTCGGAGTCCAAATCGATCACCGGATATTCCTCGGCCATCTGAGCGGCATGCATACGTGCAGGATACGACCCATAGCCGGGGATTCACGCGCAAAGGATATGTCAAGATCGATTGGTGTTGCGGGACCGAAACCGGTCGATCAGCGGTGGTTGTTCACCAGGGGCAGTTGGTAGATCCGGTAGGCGCTGCGGATGACGGGGTAGGAGACATTGCGGACCTCGACGCCGCCCGGGGTGCGGCCGAATTCGGTGCCGCCGTGGGCGTGTCCGTGAATCGCCAGGGCCGCGCCGCCCGCGTCAACGGCCTCGGCCAGGTCCTGGCAACCCAGGCCCGGATAGATCTTGGGCGGCTCGCCGACCAGGGTGTCCACGACGGGGGCGAAATGCATGAGGGCGATGCGCATGTCGCAGTCGAGGGATTCCAGGGCGGCGCGCAGGCGGAGGGCATCGGCGGGGCCGCGGCGGAAGCGCTGGCGGTGCTCGACGCTGCCCTCGGCGGGATTGCCCGGGTGGCCCGGAAATCCGCCGCTGCCGCCCATGACGCCCGCGATGCCCACGCCGATACCGTTGACGGGCAGGGTGATCGAGGTGCCGTCGAGCATGTGGACGCCGATATCGGTGAGCTGCACCGCGATTCGGAAACCCAGCCGTCGGTCGTGGTCGTGATTGCCGAGGACGGCGACCACCGGGACCGGCAGGTCCGCGATCTCGGCGCACAGGGCGTCGGTGTCGCGCAGGGTGCCGCCATTGGTGAGATCGCCCGCCAGCAGCAGGATGTCGGCGTGCGCGCCGAGGTCGAGCAGCGCGGGGCGGAAACGCCCGCGCATGCTCTCCCGCATGTGCAGATCGCCCACGGCGGCGATCCGCACCTGTCCGGTCTCGTCCTCGGCTCGGCCGGATTCGCCTGCGCTGCGGCTGCCCATACCGACAATCAGCCACAGGCCGCGCGGGCCTGTCAACGACATTCCCGCGCGCGGCCTGGCGCGGCTAGGGCTCGAGCGGCTCCAGCCGCATCGGCACACCGATCCGATTCCACAGGTTGATCTGCGCGGTCACCGCGACCAGTCCGGCGCGCTGCCCCTCGTCGAAGTGCTTCTCCACCCCGGCCCAGATCTCGTCGCTCACCCCGTGCGGGCCGAGTTCGGTTGCGGCCTCGGCGTATTCCAGGGCGGCCCGCTCGGCGTCGGTGAACAGCGCCGACTCCCGCCAGGCGTTGAGGTGCCACAGGCGGCGCTCGGTCTCGCCCTCCTTGCGGGCCTCGGTGGCATGCATGTCGATGCAGAACAGGCAGCCGTTGATCTGGGAGACCCGGATCTTCACCAGTTCCCGCACGGTGGCGTCGAGCGGCCCGCGCCGAATGGCGATCTCGGCGGCGACCCACGCCTGGTAGATCTCGGGGGCAACCTCGCTCAGGTTCATTCGCGACATGGTGTCGTCCTCTCGTCCGGTTCGAATGCACCCCTTGGACGAGACAGCCGCCGCGGACGTGACGGCACCGCGGCTATGAGCCCGGTCACACCGATCGACCGGTCGCGTCCGGCGAGGTGTTTGCCGCAAGAGCCGTGTTTGCCGTAATTGTGCGAAATGCCGCGAGGCAGACAATAATCCGCACGTGGGAACCGTTCTGCTGATCGCGCTGGGTGTGTTGTGCTTCGTCACCGGACCCGCATTGGCGCTGGTAATCGTGCTCGCCGTCCGTGGTTCGGCGCGCGGGGCAGCTGCCGCGCGACAGCCGGGGGTGCGCGATGCCGAACGGATACCCGTCAGCGGAGGTTACGGACAGCGCCGGTAATCCCGGCGCTGTCCGCGAACGCTACGGCCGCGTCAACGCGGCGTAGCGGGCGATGTGCTGATCGGTGGTGCCGAACTCGTACTGGACCGCGGTGAGCCGCTTGAAGAAATGCCCGATGGCCAGCTCCTCGGTCATGCCCATGGCCCCGTGCAACTGCACCGACTCCTGGCCGATGCGACGCGCGGCGCGGCCGATGGTGGCCTTGGCCGCCGACGCGGCGCGGGCCCGCTCGGGGGCGGGGGCGTCCAGCTTGAGCGTCACCAGATAGGTTGCGGCCACGGCCTGTTCGAGCTCGAGCAGCATGTCGACCATGCGATGCTGCAGCGCCTGGAAGCTGGCGATCGGAACGCCGAACTGCTGGCGCTGCTTGGTGTAGGCCACGGTGTCGGCGACCACCTTGCGCATGGCTCCGACGGTTTCCGCGCAGACCGCCGCGATGGCCTCGTCGAGGGTGGCGGCGATGGCCGCGCCCGCCTGCGCGAGCAGCAGGGCATCGGCGGGCACGCGCAGATTCTCGAAGCTCAGGTCGGCGGCCTGGCGCTCGTCGATGGTGCGGTAGGAGCGCGCGGTGAGACCGGCGGGCGGGTTGGCGGGGTCGAAATCCACCACGAACAAGGCGATATCGCCCGCCACGGCCGCGGTCACCAGCAGATGGGTGGCCAGCGGGGCGGAGGTGACGACGGTCTTCTCGCCGGTGAGCAGCCAGTCGTCGCCGTCGCGGACCGCGGTCGTGGCGACATTGGTGTAGTCGTAGCCGGATTGCGGTTCCAGCGCGGCGAATCCGGTGACGACCTCACCGGCGGCGATGCCCGACAGCAGGTCCTCGGCCCGCTTGCCGGTGCTGCGGCGCAGCAGGCCGCCGCCGACCACCACGGTGTCCACATACGGTTCCAGCACCAGGGCCGCGCCCAGCGCCTCGGCGATGACCATGGTCTCGACCGGGCCGCCCCCGATGCCGCCCACCGATTCCGGCAGGCTCGCGCCGAGAATCCCGACCTCCTCGGCCAATCCGCGCCAGATCTCGGGCTGCCATCCGGCCCCGGTGCGGGCCGCGGCCCGGCTGGGTTCGAGAGGGTAACGCGCCGCGAGGAATTCGGTGACGGTGTCGCGGAGCAGCTCCTGCTCGGCGGTGAAAGAGAAGTCCATGGCTACAGTCCCAGGGTGGCTTTGGCGATGATATTGCGCTGAATCTCGTTGCTACCGGCGTAGATCGAGCCGGCGCGGTCGTTGAAGTACCGCAGCGGGGCGACCGCCTGCCACTCCTCGCCGGCGACGAAACCGTCCGCGGGCGGGGTGAAGTCGGCGACGGCGGCGCCCGGCATGGTGGCGTGCGGCTGATACGCGCGACCGCGCGGACCGGCGGCCTCCAGGGCCAGTTCGGTGAGCGCCTGGCTCAGCTCGGTGCCCAGGATCTTGATGGTGGAGGCGGCCGGGCCCGGATCCTTGCCGCTGGAAACCAGTGCGAGCGTGCGGTATTCGAGGATCTCCAGCACATCGGCGCGCAGCCGGGCGTCGGCCAGCTTGTGCGCGAAGGCCGGATCGTCGATGAGCGCGCCGCCGTTCGGGCCGGGCTGATCCTTGGCGGCCTGCGCCAGCTCCTCGGCCATCACCTGCAGCGCCGGGGCCGCCGCGCCGCCGCCGCGCTCGAAGTTGAGCAGGTACTTGGCCACGGTCCAGCCGTCGTCGATCTGGCCCAGGACATTGGCCTTCGGCACCCGGACCTGGTCGAAGAAGACCTGGTTCTGCACCTGCTCGCCGGACGTCATGACCAGCGGCCGGATCTCGATGCCCGGGGTGCGCATGTCCATGAGCAGGAAGGTGATGCCCTGCTGCTTCTTGGCCTGCTTGGAGGTGCGGACCAGGGCGAAGATCCAGTTGGCCTCGGTGGCGTGGGTGGTCCAGATCTTGGAGCCGGTGACCACGAAATCCTCGCCGTCGGCGACCGCGGCCATGGACAGCGACGCCAGATCCGAACCGGCCTCGGGCTCGGAGTAGCCCTGGCAGAAGAAGACCTCGCCGGTGAGGATGCGGGGCAGGAAGAAGTCCTTCTGCTCGCGGGTGCCGAAGGCCATGATGGCGTGCGAGACCATGCGAATCCCCATGGGGGACAGGTTCGGTGCGCCGGCCAGGGTGCATTCGCGGCCGAAGATGTAGTGCTGGGTGAGGCTCCAGTCGCAGCCGCCGTACTTCACCGGCCACGCCGGGGCGGCCCAGCCCTTCTCGTGCAGGATGGCCTGCCACTTCATGCTGGCTTCGTGATCCGGATAGACGCTGGTCGCCAGCCGTCCGGCACGGCGAAGATCGTCGGTTAACTTTTCGTCGAGGAAGCTGCGCACTTCATCACGAAACGCCAGATCGGCAGGCGACCAGTCGAGGTCCACGATGACTCCTTGTCCGAGAACTGGCACTAACGATCGCATCACATCACCCCTGCTGGCAAATGTGCTGGCACCCGCCCTCACTTCAATTGCTTGACATTCCACAATGGAGGTTTATCCTTGGTTCTACGTTCCACAATGGAATATCAGCCACCGCCAGCCCGTTAGGTATCGACATGGACATCACCACCGGCACCCGCGCCTCCGACACCGAGCGCGCCCACATCGCCGACCTGCTGGGCCGCCACCTCACCGAAGGCCGCCTCGACCTGGCCGAATACAACGACCGCCTGACCCAGGTCTACGCGACGACCACCCGCGAGGACCTCCAGCTGGTCCTGCAAGACCTCCCCAAACTCTCGAAGACCGCTGCGCCCCAATCCGTCTCGCGCACCCGCTTCCCCATCTGGCAGCAGATCGAAGGCAGCGCCTGGCTAGGCGTCAGCCTCCTCGTCCTCTTCATCTGGGCCGCGATCTCCGTGGCCGCAGGCGAATTCACCTACCCCTGGCCCATCTGGGTAATCGGCCCCTGGGGCGCGGTCCTGGTCTTCCGCGTCCTCATGGGCTGGGAATCCTCGGCCTGGAACCGCTCCCGCACCCGCTGAGCCCGGCGGCCACCCCGGCCGCCCCGCTCAAAACCCGTGGAGGTGGGCCATGCCCACATACACAGCCCTCCTGACCCTGCACATCCTCGTCGGCACCCTCGGCCTCCTCCTGGGCCCGATAGTCGCCTGGACCGACCTCGAGTCCCCGCCCCACCCGTCGTTCAACTGGTGGTCCTGGTATCTGAAAACCGTTGCCGCCATCTGCATCACAGCCACCGTCATGGTCCTCTGGCACCGCCCCGACCTCTGGTGGCTCATCCCCATCTCAGCCCTCACCTACGCCCTGGCCGACCTGGGCCACCGCTCCCGCCACCGCCCAGGCACCTGGACCCACGCCTACGTCCACGGCCTGGGCGGCTCCTACACAGCCCTCTGGACAGCCACCCTCGTCGTAGCCTTCACCCTCAACGGCCCCCTATACGGTCCCTCGGAGCTCATAGCCTGGCTCGGCCCAACTCTTTTCGCCCTCCCGCTCCTCGAAATCTGGCGACGCCACCTCCCTGCACCGATCCCAGCCTGACCTGGCCGCGTGTCGAATGGCGAGCCTCTCCGAAACCGCCGCGGGAGCGCAGCTTCGGCGTAGGTTGCCCGAACATGGCTGACGAGCCGAACAACGCACACGACTCCTACTTCCGCCATGTCCTGGAGAAGCCTGAAAATGCTGCCGGACAGCTGCAGGCAGTGATGTCGTCAGCCCTGGTTGCGCGCGTGGACTGGGAAACGCTCCAGCTAGAGCAATGCAACTTCGTCTCGTCAGAGTTGCGCTCGCGCATCGGCGATCTGCTGTTCCGTGCCCGCATCGACGGCCACGAGGCATTCATCTACGTGATGATCGAACATCAGAGCCAGCCCCATCCGCTGATGGCCTTCCGGATGCTGGAGTACATGGTTCAGATCTGGAACCGCTACATCAGCAAACACCCAAAGACCAACACCCTGCCCGCGGTGTTCCCCTTGGTCGTCTATGTCAGCCCCGACGGCCGTCGCTGGAACAGACCGACGCAGCTTGCGGATCTGATCGACGTCGATCCCGCCACCCGCGCCGCGCTCGGGGACCATCTGCCCAGCCTGCGCTTCCTCCTCGATGACCTCACCACGGCCGATGTGCCTACGCTGCGCGCACGAAACCTGTCTCCAGAGGCATTCATGATGCTTGTGCTCCTGGCGATCGCCCCTGGGAATATGCATCTGATCGAGGACTTGAAGCCGCTGGACAAGGACATCGAGGCCGTCTGGTCCGGGCCAAGCGGCAAGGCCGAGCTTCAGTGCATGGCGAGGTACATTTTTAAGGTCAGCGAAACCAGCGAGTACGACCTGGTCCCTCTGATCGAACATCTCGGTCCCGAAGCGAGGGAGATCATCATGACAACTGCGGATCGCCTCCATGCGGAGGGCGAAGCACGGGCGGAAGCGCGGGCGGTGGCGACGTGGGCTGACGCCCTGCTCGAGTTGCTGTCTCAAAAATTCGGCGCGCCGACTGCGCAGGCGATAGCCACCGTCCGCGGCGCGGATCTGGACCGGCTGCGGGTTTGGACTACTCGTGTGATGGGTGCGGACACCCTCGACGAGGTCTTTCAGTAATGGCAATGCCCGGCAGCCCTCACGGCGGTCGCAATGCGCTGAGCCTCGCGTCAACGAAGCGCAGCGCAGTTCTCTTGCCTCCGTGTCTTGTTCGCCGGACTATCCGCGACGGAGATTGTTGCTGAGTGCGGCCGCGAACCAGTCGAAGGTCGTACCGAGGTCGGGGAGCGCGGGCCAGCCGTTGATGGTGGCCACCAGCTGCCAATAGCGTTCCACGCGACGGTCGTTGGCGATCTCGAGCCGCTCCAGAATCCACTCGCGGAGTGCGCGATCATCGGGTTTGCCGAAGGTGTTGGAGTAGCGGGCGGTCAATCCGTCGATGATCGCCGCCGCTTCGGGGCTGCCAGGGGTGATGTCCTCGGCGAGGGCGCGGCCCACCTGGTCACGGACGGCTTCGGTGAGGTCGTGGTGGAGGCCGGTGTCGTCGCCGGCGGCGCGTTCCTTGGCTTGGTATTCGGCCATGCGGCGGATGGCGGTGCGGAAGTCGTTGTCTTGCACCAGTTCCACCAAATCCATCCAGGCGCCGACCTGTTCCGGGGTTGGGTCGTCGGGGAGTTCGGGCATGGTGGTGCGGAGGAGTTCGACTACGGCGGGGTTGCCGTCGAAGGCGCCGAAGGTGTTGTCGATGAAGTCGTGGATGATGCGGTCGCGTTCGGCTTCGGATAGCTGGACCAGCTTGTTCATGAATCCCATCTCCGTTTCGGATGCTTCCCGTTTGGCTACCGCTCGCAGGACCGCGCGGCGGAGGCGTAGGACGCGGATTTGGACGTCCACCGCTTCGGCGTGGGCCGCGGCGACCTCGGTGAGGGAGGTTTCGCGGGACAGGACGCGGCGCACGGTGGCCAGGTCCATGCCGAGTTCGCGCAGGGTGCGGACCAATTCGAAGCGTGCGACGGCCTCGAGGTCGTAGAGGCGGTAGCCGCCGGGGCTGAGCATGGTCGGCGGAACGATGCCCTTGTCGGAGTAGAACCGAATGGTCTTGACCGTCAGGCCCGTCCGCTCGGCCAGCGCTCCGATCGTGTACAGCGTTTCGTCGTCCATGCGTCCAACCTTCGTGCTTCCCCTTGGCGGAGACTCGAGTCTTTTCTGTCCGGAATTGCGATGTGGCTGGTGGGGCGGGGAATGACGTGATCGGACGCGAAGTTCGGCATACTCGGGGCAATCGTGGGGGAGCGGGTAGTCTGGGCCGCTGTGCACCTGAAGAGTCTGACGCTGAAGGGGTTCAAGTCCTTCGCGTCCGCGACGACGTTGCGGTTCGAACCCGGGATCACGTGTGTGGTCGGGCCCAATGGGTCGGGGAAGAGCAATGTCGTCGATGCGCTCACCTGGGTGATGGGTGAGCAGGGCGCGAAGGCGCTGCGGGGCGGGAAGATGCAGGACGTCATCTTCGCCGGGACCGCGGGCCGCGCGCCGCTCGGTCGTGCCGAGGTCACGCTGACCATCGACAATTCCGACGGGGTGCTGCCCATCGAGTACTCGGAAGTGTCGATCACGCGCCGCATGTTCCGCGACGGCGCGGGCGAGTACGAGATCAATGGGAACGCCTGCCGGCTCATGGATGTGCAGGAGCTGCTGAGCGACTCGGGTATCGGCCGCGAGATGCACGTCATCGTGGGTCAGGGCCAGCTGTCGGCGATTCTGGAGTCGCGGCCGGAGGATCGACGCGCCTTCATCGAGGAGGCCGCGGGCGTGCTCAAGCACCGCCGGCGCAAGGAGAAGGCCGTCCGGAAGCTGGACGCCATGCAGGCGAATCTGGCTCGCCTCACCGACCTCACCACCGAATTGCGCAGGCAGTTGAAGCCGTTGGGCCGCCAGGCCGAGGTGGCGCGCCGGGCTGCGACCGTCCAGTCCGAATTGCGTGATTCCCGATTGCGCCTGGCCGCCGACGATCTGGTGACGCGCCGCCGCGAACTGGAGAGCCAGCAGAGCAAGGAGGCCTACGCCCGCGAGCAGCAGGTCAACGTCCAGGCCGAGCTGGACGCCGCGAATGCCGCGCTCGCGCAGCAGGAATTCGAGCTGTCGAAGCTCACGCCCAGCGCCGAGGCCGCCGCCCAGACCTGGTTCCAGCTGTCCGCTTTGACCGAACGTGTCAATGCCACTATCCGCATTGCGCGAGACCGCGCGCGCAACCTCACCATCGAGCAACCCGTCGGCGCCGGCCGCGATCCCGAACAGCTGGAGCGCGAGGCCGATCGCGTCGAGGCCGAAGAGGCCGAACTGCGCGAAGCGGTCGAAATGGCCACGGAGACCCTGGAAGCCGCCCGCGAACAACTCCACGAACGCGAACAGGCCGCCAAGGCCGCCGAACAGGCCCACCTCGCCGCCGTCCGCGCCATCGCCGACCGCCGCGAGGGCCTGGCCCGCCTGTCCGGCCAGGTCGACACCCTGCGCTCGCGCGCCCAATCCGTGGACGGCGAGATCACCCGCATGTCCGCGGGCATCGCCGAGGCCCGCCGCCGCGGCGAGGAGGCCAACGCCGAATTCGAGGCCGTGCAGGCCGAACTCAGCGAACTCGACGCGGGCGAGGAGGGCCTCGACACCGCCTACGAGCACGCGGCCCAGGCCCTCGCGCTGGCCGATCAGCGCGTCACCGAACTGCGCGAGAAGGACCGCGAGGCGGGTAAACGCGTCGCCTCCCTCACCGCCCGCATCGAAGCGCTGACCATGGGCCTGCGCCGCAAGGACGGCGCGGCCTGGCTGCTCGAAAACCGCACCGACGGCCTGCTCGGCCCGCTGTCCGGATTGATCCGTGTCCATGGCGGATTCGAGGCCGCGGTCGCCGCCGCCCTCGGCCCGCTCGCCGACGCCGTCGCCGCCGACACCGGGCCCTCTGCCCACGCCGCCGTCCGCGCCCTCAAGGAATCCGACGGCGGCCGCGCCGCCCTGGTCTTCGCCGGTGCCTCGGACGCCGCTGCGGGCCAGCCGGATTCACGACTACCGGGCACCGCCCGCTGGCTGTCGGAAGTGGTGGACTGCCCCGCGAACCTGCGCGGCGCCATCGCCGCGCTGACCGCCGGAATCGCCGTCGCCGACGATCTCGCCACCGCGGCCCAGGTCATCGCCGCCCGCCCCGAACTGCGGGTCGTCACCCGCGAGGGCGACCTGACCGGCTCCGGCTGGGTGCTCGGCGGCTCCGACCGCGCCCCCAGCCAGCTCGAGGTGCAGGCCGAGATCGATTCCGCCAAGGACGAATTGACCTCCTGGCAGCGCCAAGCCGAGGAACTCGAGGCCGCCCTGTCCGGCGCGCTCGCCGAGCAGACCGACCGCAAGGAAGCCGTCGACCACGCCCTGCTCGCCCTGCACGAATCCGATCAGGCCCTGGTCGCCATCTACGACCGCCTCGGCCGCCTCGGACAGGCGGCCCGCAGCGCCGCAAAGGAATCCGACCGCCTGCTGGCCCAGCGCGCCGACGCCGAAACCGGTCGCGAGGAAACCCTCGCCAAGTTGGCCGAACTCGAGGAACGGCTGCGCCACGCCGAATCCGAACAGGACGGCATGGACCCCGAGGCCGCCGGCACCGAGACCGCCGGTTACGCCCGCGAGGAGGCCGCCGCCGCCCTCGCCGAGGCCCGCTCCATGGAGGTCGAGGCCCGCCTGGCCGTCCGCACCGCCGAGGAACGCGCCGAATCCGTACGCGGCAAGGCGGATTCGCTGCGCCGCGCCGCCCGCGCCGAACGCGAGAACCGCCAACGCGCCGAACGCGCCCAGGCCGCCCGCCGCCAGGCCGCCGCCGTGGCCGCGGTGGTCGCCGAGTCGGCGGAGAAGGTGGCCGCCGAACTCGAGCAGGTCGTCGCCCAAGCCGGTGTCCGCCGCGACGAATTGGTCCGCCGCCGCACCGAATTCGCGGCCCAGGTGGAGCAGACCAAGGAGCGTTCGCGCACCCTCGCCACCCAGCTGGCCCAGCTCACCGACGCCGTGCACCGTGACGAGGTGGCCCGTGCCCAGGCCGCCCTGCGCATCGAGCAGGTCGAGACGAATATCGCCGAACAGTTCGGCCTTTCGCTCGAGGACCTCATCGCCGAATACGGCCCGGACGTCCCCATGCCGCCCACCGCGCTGGAGATGATGGAGTACGAGCAGGCCCGCGAGCGCGGCGAGGACGTCAGCGAACCGCAGCCCATGCCGTATGACCGCGCCACCCAGGAGCGCCGGGCCAAGCGCGCCGAGAAGGACCTCACCACCCTCGGCAAGGTGAATCCGCTTGCGCTGGAGGAGTTCGCGGCGCTGGAGGAGCGCTACACCTTCCTCAACACCCAGCTCGAGGACGTCAAGAAGGCCCGCCAGGACCTGATGGACGTCGTCGCCGAGGTGGACGAGCGCATCCTGCAGGTCTTCACCGAGGCCTACGAGGATGTCGAGCGCGAGTTCACCGGCGTCTTCGGCCGCCTGTTCCCCGGTGGTGAGGGTCGCCTGCTGCTCACCAATCCGGCCGACATGCTCACCACCGGCGTCGAGGTCGAGGCCCGCCCGCCGGGCAAGAAGGTCAAGCGGCTCTCGCTGCTCTCCGGCGGTGAGAAGTCCCTGGCGGCAGTCGCTTTCCTGGTGTCGATCTTCCGCGCCCGCCCCTCCCCGTTCTATGTCATGGACGAGGTCGAAGCGGCGCTGGACGACACCAACCTGCGCCGCCTCATCGGCCTGTTCGAGCAGCTGCGCGAGAAGAGCCAGCTGATCGTCATCACCCACCAGAAGCCGACCATGGAGATCGCCGACGCGCTCTACGGCGTCAGCATGCGCGGTGACGGCATCACCCAGGTCATCTCGCAGCGCATGCGCGGGGAGCAACTGGTCGGCGCGACATCGTGACGGGGACTCTCGCATTCGTTTGTGAGAGTTGCCCCCCGTATCCCGCTGAGCGGGAATTCTGGTGCGGGCCAAAGTGAAACGCCTGCGCGTCGCACGGGGTCGGCGCTAACGTCCGGCCCCATGAGACGCTCCCTCGCCGTAGTGGCCGCCGGACTCGCCGTCGGCCTCGTCGCCCCGCTCCCCGTCGCCCTCGCCGATTCCGGATCCTCCGGCTCGGCCTCGGGGTCCGGCACCGGATCCCTGTCCGGCTCGGGCGGCAGCGGCAATCTGCCGCCGGAAAGCCAGTGGATCGCCGACGTCACCGCCGTCGCGAACGAAGCCCAGACCTACCTGACCACCGCGCTGCCGGGTGCGGTGAAGCCCGCGATCGTCTTCGACGTCGACAACACCGTGCTCGAGACCAGCTACCACCCCGGCCCGATCACCCCCGCCATCCCGCCCATCCTGAAGCTGGCGCAGTGGGCGAAAAGCCAAGGTGCGGCGATCATCTTCGTGACCGGGCGGCCGTCGCTGATGAACTTCTACACCCAGATCAACCTGAGCTCGGTCGGCTACTCCGTCGACGGGCTCTACGGCGGCGGACTGACCACCGGCTCCAGCGGCGCGGCCGCGCTCGCCGAGTACAAGACGGCCACTCGCGCCGCGATCGAGGGGCAGGGGTACACGATCGTCGCCAATATCGGCAACAGCGCCTCCGACCTGTCGGGCGGCCACGCGCAGAAGACCTTCAAGCTGCCGGATTACGACGGCGCACTGGCCTGATCGGCCGAATCCACCGACCGGTAGGTCGATTCCGGCGACCCGGGGCGAGGAGACCGCGCGCCTCCTCGCCCCGGGTCGCGCCCGGCCGGACTTCCGGAGCTCACCCGTTCAGCAGCGACTTCAACCGCGCCGCACCGGTTTCGGCGAGCCACGCCTCGAGTGTCCGCAGGCCGGGATGGATTTCGCGGAGCGCCGGGATGTCGGCGTGCCAGTGCTGGCCCTCTCGCGCCAGCCGCCAGACCGCCGCCACCTCCGGGCCGAGTGCCTCGGCCTCCGACTCCGGAGCCTCCTCGTAGCGCACCGGCTGCCCGATCGCCGCGCCGACCACCGCCGCGGCCTCCGGCATCAGACGGGCGTCACCGGCCAATTCCAGGATCTGCCCGTGGAATCGGGCCGGATCGTCGAAGGCCAGCTGCGCGAACACCGCGACATCGTCGACCGCGATGGCCTGGATCGGCTGATCGGCGGGGAACAGATGGCGGTGCACGCCGTTGTCGATGCCGTCGAACGGGAAGTTCTGGATGAGGTAGTTCTCGAAGAACCGGACCGGTCGCAGAATCGTCCAGTGCAGGCCGCTCTCGCGCAGCACCGCCTCCACCTGTCGCTTGCCCTGCGCACCCCATTTGCCGTCGTCGGTCAGCGAGGCGACGGTGGTGAAGACGATGAACTCCACCCCCGCGGCCTGCGCGGCCTCGATGAACCGGGTTCCGCGCTCGACCTCCAATTCGACGTCCCAGCCCGTCGGCCCGTATGCCGCGGGCGGCACCAGAAACGCCGAACCCACGCCCGCCAAGACATCGGTCAGGCTGCCGGGATCGTCGAAATCCCCGACAGCCAACTCCGCACCGGCCGCGGCAAGCTCCTGCGCCGCAGCCGATTCCGGGTCACGCACCAGCACCCGCACCCGCCGCCCGACCTCCAGCAGCCGCCGCACGGTAGCGCCGCCCTGCTTACCGGTCGCCCCGGTCACCAGGATCAGATCATCACGAGCAGTCACATCACGAGAAGACATTGTCGCCTGTCCGTTCGGTAGTATTCGGGTCGGTCGACCCGTATCCGAAAGCTAGATCCACCCGTTTCCGGTTGGCCACCACCGGAAAGGACCCGCGTAACGAAATGTCCGCCCCCACCCTGTCCCGTCCGACTCCGAACTCGCGTGCCGACGCGCGCCGCAATCGTGCGCTGGTACTGGCCGCCGCGCAGCGGGCGCTCGCCGAGGACGGCGTCTCGGTCTCGCTGGCCCAGATCGCGCGCCGCGCCGGGGTCGGCGCGGGGACCGTCTATCGGCACTTCCCGACGAAAACCGCGCTGCTGGAAGCGGTTATGCAGCAGCGCATCGATCGGCTCACCGGGCTGGCGCATCGGCTGCGTGACGCTCCCGACGCCGGTTCGGCGTTCTTCTCGTTCTGCACCGAGGTGATCACGTCCTCGCACCGCAATCAGGCGGTGTGCGACATGGTCAGCAATGACGGCTGGCCGCGCGAACTGGTCGCCGACGCCGGGGTGCGCTTCCACACCGCCCTCGGCGACCTGCTCATCGCCGCCCAGCGCCAGGGTGCGGTCCGTGCCGATCTCACCGTGCCCGATGTCCTGGCCCTCTACACGGGATGCGTTGCCATCCAACGCCTCAGCCCCGACCTGGAACTGTCCCGCCCCGCCGCCATGGTCCTCGACTCCATGCGGGCGCTCCCTTCCACGGACCCCGTAACGAAACGTCGAAACCCGGCCCCTGTCCGAGACGAAACCCTCCCGCGTAA
>NZ_BAAFGR010000159.1:0-17806 GCF_041154655.1 Nocardia sp. JMUB6875 | reverse complement strand
TGACCCACCCGACAGCACAAGAAATCCGCCGCCGCCCGGAATACCGGGCGGCGGCGGATTTTTCGGTTCAGCGTCAGTTCTGCGGGGCCCCGGCGGGCGGCGCACCGTTCGGCGGCTGAGCGCCGTCCGGGCCGTCGGCCGGAGGGGCCGGTTGGGCGCCGGGGGGCAAGGGCTTGCCGATGTGTTGGGCGATGTCGGGGAGCATGCGGTTGGCTACCTGTTCCCAGTTGCCCCAGTTGTGGACGCCGATGCTGGGGAAGTCGTAGGTGACGTTGTCGTAGCCGAGGCCTTGCAGCTTCGATTGGAAGGACTTGGTGTTCGCGAGGGCGATGCCCTCGAGGGGCATGCCCTGGATCACGGCGTCGGAGGAGGACAGGTCCTGTTGGGCCGGGACCGCGCTGCCCGCCGAGATGTAGAGGCGGGTGTTGTTGGCGATCAGCTTGTCCGCGAAGTTGTACGGGTCCATGCGCTGCCATTTCGCGCTGCCCGCGGCGGCCATCGAGTCGATGTTGTAGCCGCCGGCGGCGAGCAGGGCCAGGCGCAGCGCGTCGCGCATGCCGGGGGCCGACATGTAGAGGTAGCCGGAAAGTGAACCGGCGTAATTGAATTGGTCCGGGTGGTAGGCGGCCATCAGCAGCGCCGCGCTGCCTCCGCTCGACAGGCCGAAGACGCCGTTGCGGGAGTCGCTGAACCCCAGGCGATCTCGTAGCGCGTCGCGCAGGTTCTGGGTGAGGAAGGTTTCCCACTGGTAGGTGTAGGTCTTACCGGAGGTCTCGTCCCAGCCCGCGACCGCCGAACCGGAATCCCGGCTGGGGAAGAGATTCGCGTCGGGGTTGACGCCGCCGAAGCTGCTGGGCGAATCCCAGTCCTGGTAGAAGCTGGATTCGCCGCCGACCGGCATCACCACATTGATATTGAACTTGGCCAGCGCCGCCGGAATGCTGGTGTGGATCTCCCAGCCGTTGTAATCGTTCTGCGAGCGTTCACCGTCCAGCAGATACACCACCCGGTCGGTGTTTCCGTCCGCGGCCCGCACGATCCGGGTCTTCACCGACCCCATGCTCGAATCGACGTAGAAGTCGAAGGCATTCGGATTCGTATCCGCCGCGGCCGGTCCGGCCACCACCCCGAACGGCAGCATCGCGGCCACCGCGGCTCCCACCAGGCCCCGCTTGGCCCATCCTCCCCGCATATTCTGTTTGCCCTTCCGTTGTGCGGCCTGAACCGGCCGCTCCCCTCGATCCTCCCCCGCTCCCCTGTTCCACGGCGCGGCGGTTCGCCGTGCAGCATAGCGGGTGCGAATGCGGGGGTCTCCTCGAATCGGATTGGGGCCCAGGCCGCTAACGGGTGGTCAGGCCAATTCGACGCGGATCGGATCGCCGGGGCGGACCGTGGCGAGCAGGCGCGGGTCGCCGTCGATGGCGCCGAGAACATTGCAGGCGCTGGCCAGGCGGCATTCGTCGCCGTGCGAGATCGGGGTGGGGCCGTAGGGCAGGGCCAGCGAATCGCCGTCGGTCCAGAAGGCGACCGTGCCCGGATCCACGATCTGCCGCGCGTCCAGATCCCGCGCGACGCTCACGCCGGTCTCGAAGTACACCTCCTCGCCCCAGGTGCTCGCGCTGGACGAGATGGGCAGCGCGGCGAGCAGGGCCTCGGTGGTGGGGGTGTCCTCGAGGGTGGCGGTGAGCTGATTGGCGGGCCAGGTGATGCGGATCCGGGTCATGCCCCACATTCAACAATATGTTGAATTCCGAGGGAAGGGGTCGCAAAGATCTTTTAAGCGGACCGGAAGGTCGGTCGCGGAGGCTACCGGCGAGACAGCGGGAGGGCACATGGCGACGGCGGCGGTCTGCATCGGCATCATCTTCGGGATTCCGGTACTCGTGCTGATCGTGGTACTGCCGATCACGCTCCGTGTCGAGCGCGATCGCAAGGAGTTGATCCGGGGCTGGGCCGGGTTACACGGCTGGATGTTCCAGGAGCGGTCGGTCGCGCCCTGGACGGCGCGACTGCCGGGTCGCAATCGGCGCGGGCTCGGGGTGACGGTGACCGGGCAGCTGGGCGGGCGCTGGGTGACCGTGGCGGAGTACTCGTACGAAACCAGTTCGGGCAGTGGAGAATCCAGCTCCACCACGACGCATCGCTACATCGTGGCGGTGGTCCTGCTGGATCGGCCGCATCCGCCGCTGGCCGTGCGGCAGCGGGGGCTGGTGTCGCAGTTCGGGCGGGCGCTGTTCGGCGACAAGCCGACTGCTACCGGCAATGTCCTCTTCGATGCCCGGTTCCGGATCGATGCGGCGGACCCGTCCCACGCCAAGGCCATGGTAGGCCCGAATCTGGTGGCCGCGCACATCGCGGGCGCGGTGCCGCAGTGGAGCCTGGTCGGCAACGAATTGCTCACCTACACACCGGTTTCGGGAAAACTGCGGGATCCGAGGCAGATTCCCTGGTACGCGGGTCAACTCCTGCATGTGGCCGACCTGCTCGGGCCGATCGACCTGGCTATGCGGGATCGACCGTGAAGGTGGCGCTGCGGCCGCGCGCGTCGAGGCGGCCGTCACCCCAGCTGGCGCTGCCGTAGGCGTCGACGTCGATGGCGTAGCGGCCCGCGGGCAGGGTTTCGGGTAGCTCGATCGAGGCGCGATCCTGCCAGTCGACCAGGCCGAGATAGGTCCGCGAGGGCTCGTCGTGCAGGGTGACCAGGAAGATGCGTACGGACTCGAATCGCTTGTGCGCGTCCGCGTTCAGGGTCCACCCGATGCCGAGCGATCGGTGTGCGGCGTCGGTGAAGTCGACGGTGACGCGCAGCGTCGACTCGTCCAGTCCGGCCCGGGACCTCACGACTGCCTCCTCGCGCACCCGCGCGGCCGCCGGAAATCGGCGCGCCCGGCGGGCTTTTCCTCTGTGTCCAGGCTGGCACGGACCTCGCGACGAGGCAACGCGATGTATCGGCGGCGCGGCCCCGGCGAGGCGGCGGCCCGCTCAGCCGTTGCCGACCATCTGCTCGAGGTAGGCCAGGGCGTGCGCGCCATCGTCGGCGAAATACACCAGCTCCGACAGCGGCAGCGGCAGGAATCCCTCCGCTTCCATCCGCTCGAATTGGACCAGCAGCCCGTCGTAGAACCCGGCGGTGTTCAACAGCACGACCGGCTTCCGATGCAGCCCATGCTTTTTCATCTCGAGGATCTCGGTGGCCTCGTCGAGGGTGCCGGTACCGCCGACCATGATCACGATGGCGTCCGCGAGCCCGAGCAGCTTCGCCTTCCGCTCGGCCAGATCGGCGGCGATGATCATCTCGTCGGCATCGGCCCGCGCCTTGCCGCGCAGGAATTCCACCGAGACGCCCACCAGCCGCCCGCCGCTCTCCTGGACACCGTCGGCGACGACCTTCATGAGCCCGACGTCGGAGCCGCCCCACACCAGGGTGTGCCCGGCCTTGCCGATCAGCTCGGCGAATTCGCGCGCGGGTCCGGTGTAGCGCTCGTCGAGGTCGGCGGCCGACAGAAACACGCAGATGTCCATGCGGGTCACTGTATTGCCGCCGCGGGTAGGCCGGTCAGGCGGCGTCGAGCTTGACCCGCACGGTGACCTGGCCGTTGTCGCGGTGGGTCACCGCGTGGCCGGAACGGTCGACGCCGTTGAGGCGCAGCGAGATCGGGCCGCCCTCGCCCAGGAAGTTGCGCCACCAGCTCTTGCGGTCGGGCAGTGCGACGCCGATGACGATCTCGTCGCCGCGGCGCACATAGTTGACCGGGGTGCTGAAGGTCTTGCCCGAGCGCCGGCCGGTGTAGGTGATGACGACGAAGCCGCGGCCCAGGAACGGACCGATCACCGGAGCCTTGGTCAGCGCGACCACACCCGAGTTGATCGAGCTCACCAGCTGTGCCGCAATATTTTTCAGTGCCATGTTCCCTCCTGCGGGGAACGCTAGCACCCTGCGGCCCAGGCAGCGATCCGGGACCAATGGCGGCGATCCGAGCCCGGGGCGGGGCCGCCGCCCCGGGACACCGGTACTACGGGATGAGCAGCCTCTCGAGGAGGCCGTGCACCGCAGCGATGACATCGCCGATGAAATGCGGAATCATTCGTCTGTCCTCCTTCGTGAAATCGAATACCCGTGACTAACTAGTCGGTTCGTATTCGTTGCCGAAGACTGGACGGATGCCTCGGCGATGCCGTCCCCTCCACGGCACCGCCGGAGGAAATCAAAGCCGACACCGGGCATCCCGGACAAGCTGTCCCAGTAACCCTAAATAGGGTCAGTTCGGCCGAAGTCGCCCACATAGGGGCGGACCACTGCTACGCACAGGTGCAGGTGTTCGCGCCCGGGCGGGAAGGATTGCAGCTGCATGGTCACGCTGACCGGACCCGCATCGGTGTAGACGTGCTGTGGCTCGTCCAGTCCGCGATCGAAACCGACCCTGCGCGTGAGCCAGAGGCGGGCGAAGTCGGGATCATCCTGGAGCGCACGCAGTACGGCCACCCCGATCGCCGGATTGCCGAAATGGGTGAGGATGCCGCGCATTCGGGCGACGACATTGCTGGCCTCGGTCTCCCACTCGACCAGGATTTCGCGGCCGATCGGACCGAACAGCCAGAGCATGAGATTGCCGTACGACAGCCGCCCGGGGAACAGCCGCTCATAGGCGTCGTTGGCGGCAATGGCCTCCCAGGCCCAGTTGCAGTACGCGGCCGGACGCGGCATCAGATCGTCGAGCATGGCTTGTTCGGCGGCGGTGGCCTCACTGCGCATGCCTTCGCCCAGCCACGGCCGGGAGATGTGAACCCGGGTCAGGTCGTCCAGATGCCGGAACTCGTCCTCGGTCGTGAGCCCGAGCGCACGCCCCAGCGCCTCCTGGGTGGGCAGGCTCAGCCCGGTCTGCTCACCGCGCTCGAGCTTCTGGATGGTCCGCGCCGACAGGAATGCCCGCTGCCCCAACTGCTCCCGGGTCAGCCGCAGCCGCTTGCGGTGGTACGCGACGTAATCGGCGAGCGAGGGTACGGGAAGTTTCAGCTCGTCCGAAGACATGTCCACCTACCAACCCTCGAACACTACATACAGCTACCGTCGAGCATCCTAATGTCGGGGGCGGTGTGATCCAGCCGACGGTCGGGCTTGCGGATCATCGTCCAGCCGTAGAGCAGCGCGAAGAGGTAGAGGAGGACGTGGGCGTTCTCCAGGATCGGCTCACTGTGCCAGGGCTTGGGCAGCACGAAGACTCCGACCGAGGCGAAGTCCGGGGTCCACTGATAGGTCCAGGCCCCGGCCGCGACGAACAGTGCCGCCGCGGCGATCCACCAGCGGGTTTGCGTCTGCGCGCGATGCACCAGGTGGACGAGCAAGGGCACGAACCATACCCAGTGGTGACCCCATGAGAAGGGGGATACCGCACAGGCTGTCATGCCGGTCAGCGTCACCGACAGCAAACGTTCGTCGCGGCGGTAGAGCGCCACGCTGAGCCATAGGCCCGCAGCCGCGACCAGTACGGCGAGGATCAGCCACAGCCAGATCGGCGCGGCGCCCGCGGTCAGATGCGCGAGTACTCCGCGGATCGATTGGTTGGCCGGATCGGTATCGGGTGCGATGCGGTCGGCGTGGAAGAACGTCGAGAACCAGTACTGGCGTGAATCTCCGGGCGAGACGAGCCAGGCCAGGGCGACCGTCGCCGCCAATGTCCCCGCCGCCGTCGCGGCCGAACGCCATTGCCGCAGCGCCAGATACTGGACGAGGAAGAAGGCGGGCACCAGTTTGATTCCGGCGGCCAGGCCGACGCCGACTCCGCGCAGCCGCGAATCCTCGGGCCGGGAGAAGTCCCAGAGCACCAGCAGCATCAGCACCAGATTGATCTGGCCGTAGAACAGCGTGGTGCGCACCGGCTCCAGGAAGACGCAGGTAAGGGCGAGCAGCGCCGAGATACTCGCGAGCCGCGCGGTCAGGCGGTAGCCGAGCAGTCGCCAGCACATCAGCACGCAGGCGTAGAGCACGCCGAGGTTCACCAGCAGGAACGCGTCGGTGATCCGGGCCGCGGGCACGGCCAGTCCCGGCATGAAGACGATCGCCGAGAACGGCGTGTAGGTGTAGAGCAGCCCGCCGACGGTCTCGTCGGCGTAGAGCGAATGCCCGTGCAGCAGACGCCAGGCGCCCTCGCGGTAGATGTGGACGTCCAGTCCGCCCGCGAGGATGCCCGCCTTCTCCAACCGGGGGTCGACGCTGGTGAACACCAGCGTCAATGCCGTCACCGCGCCGAGGACGAGCACGAACACCGTTGCACCGGACCGTGAAAGCACCGCGCCGGACCGTGAAAGCATCAAAGACCGCGAATCCGACACGACGAACAATCCTAACGGTCCGTCGGATTCGCGCCCGGCGGCTTACTCGACGAACATCTGCGCCACGATCGCGCTGCCCATCCAGCGCCGCAGATACCGGCGCAACTCGTCTTCGGTCCGCGGCGGGTTCCCCGGCGAGATGAAGAACGACTGCATCGTCCGCAGCAGGAATTCGACCAGCTCGGGCAGGGATTCGTCGTCATAGCCGCAGGCCCGCCAGTCCACGTCGAAGCGCTCGATCATGGTCAGGCCGAAGGCCTGCGCCTCGGCCGAGGTGATCCCGGACGGGTCCGCGTTCGAATAGGTCGCGGTGAGCAGGATCCCGAGATGGGGTGTGCGCCGCACCTCGGTGAGGGTGAAGACGACGCCCTCGGTCATGGCCTCGACCGGATCGGTGAGCCCGCGCACCCGCGCCTCCAGCCGATCCAGGAAGCCGTCCACCGAGGCGATGGCCGAGGCCCGCATGAGCGCGTCGGCGCTGGGGAAATACCGGTAGACGGTCTGCCGGATCACCCCGAGCGACTCCGCCACGTCGGCGATGCTGATCTCCGCGCCGGTGCGCCCGATCAATTCGACTGCGGCACTGACGATTCGACGCGTCGCCTCGTCATCGTTCTCCGGCGGACTGCCGCCCCACCCGCGCCTTCGTGCCACGGGCCGACCGTAACACGCGGTGTCGCACCGACCGGTACGGCAGGCCCACTGAGCAGGCTTTTCAAATCATACACTTGAACACGCCTGTGTATGTTTGTATGTTCACAGCGGCCTCGCCGTCGCGGCCCTGACAGCAGCGCGACCCGGCCGCCGGACCCATCCACCTCCGAACACACGAGGTATTGCCGAAATGACGGAATTGATCGTGCGGAAGCTGACTTTCGCGTTCGAGCAGCACGAGGTGCCGTTCCTCTGGAATCCCGAGAACCCGGCCTTCTCGGCCATGGCCAATGCGGTGTCGTTCCTGGCCATCGGCTTCGAGAAGATGATCGTGAAGATGATCATGCAGGCCAAGCCGCTGATCACCGACCCGGAAGTCGCCGAGGAGGCCGACGCCTTCATGCGGCAGGAGGGCCAGCACTCGACCGCGCACCGGCAGCACGTGCGCGGCCTGATCCGCAGCTACCCCGGACTGCAGGAGACCCTCGACGAGGTGGTCGCCGAATTCGACAAGCTCACCGCGGAGACCCCGCTGAAGTACCGGCTGGCCTACACCGCCGATCTGGAGGCGACCTTCACCTCGGTCTTCAAGCTCATGCTCGACAATGAGGCGGCGCTGTTCCGGCCCGGCGACGATCGGGTGGCGTCCTTGTTCATCTGGCATTTCGTCGAGGAGGTCGAGCACCGCAGTTCGGCGCTCATCATCTTCGATTCGATCGTGGGCAGCGATCTCTACCGGATGCGGGTGGCCCCGTCGATCTTCCGCCACGTGCTCCGGATGATCCGGATCGCCAATATCGGCTTCAATAAGCATGTGCCACTGGAGGATCGGAAGATCGACGCGCTGTCGATGTCCGCGACCTACCGCGCCCGGCATCGCCTGGGCAAGCTGCTGCCGAGCCTCGCGTTGCCCGATCAGGGACCGATGCCGCGGGCCTTCGACGATCTGCCGCTGGGCGAACAGCTGCTCGCGCTGCGCGGTGTCATTCGCAGCCAGTTGCCGAAACACAAGCCCGCACACGAGAAGACGCCCGCGTTGGCGGATGTGTGGTTCCAGCGCTATCAGGACGGGTATGACGTCACGCGCTGGTACACCGCCGAGAAGACGGGCGCGGAGGCGAACTGATGACTCCGATATTGCGCGCGGCGAGCGATCACTGCGCACCCACCTTCGATCAGCTGGCCAAGTCGCTCGGGTTCTCGTGTGACAGCGCCGGCGGTCTCGTCGAGGTGAGAAACCCTCTGACACTGGAGAACTGGACGCTCCCGGTGCTGGAGACCACCGTCGTCCTCGGCTCGGTGCTCGCGCTGATCCTGGCCGTCGTGCGCCTGCGCCGCCAGGGCGACCCCACCAACCTGGTGCTGTGGTTCGGCGCGACCGCCTACCTGTTCATCATCGAGCCGCCACTGTATTTCCCTGCCGCCTTCGGCATCTCGGAGCACGTGGACACGATGTTCGCGCACAACGTGTTCACGGTGGACTTCCTGTGGGGCCGCCTACCGCTCTACATCGTCGCGATCTACCCGTTCATGGCCACGATCGCCTACGAGATCGTCCGCATGCTGGGCGTTTTCGGCCGCTACGGCGCGCTGGTCGGCGCGACCTGCGTCGGCTTCGTCCACCACGCCTTCTACGAGATCTTCGACCACATCGGCCCGCAGCTGCGCTGGTGGGAGTGGACCACCGACAACCCCCTGAACCAGCCCATGTTCGATTCGGTGCCGCTGCCCAGCGTGGTGGTCTTCGCCGCTCTTTGGCCGATGTCGCTGGCGTACTGCGTGTACCGCTTCGTCGGCCGCCGCGTCGATGCGGGCATCCGGATGCCCGGCCTCGAATTGGTCTGGCGCACGGTGGTGATCGGCCTGCTGGCCTCCCTGGGCACCTTCATCCTCCCCCTCCCCGCCACCGTCCTGGGCATGGGCAGCACCACGGTCCGCGGCACCATCTACGCCCTGGAACTGGTCGCGGTCACCCTCGTGGCCATCCCGGCCCTCTACCGTCGCTGGGCCGATCTACGCCACGAGGGTTCCCCCTACCTCAACAACTTCGTCCGCGCCTACAGCGTCCTCTACCTCCTCGTCTTCGCGATCCTCTGGGCCGCAGCGCTTCCCGATTTCCTCGACGCCACCAACGGCCGCACCGCCAACGGCGACCCCATAGGCAACCTCTGGTACACCCTGGCCTGCTTCCTCATAGCCATCCTCTGCTCGGCCGCCGTCCTAACGCTCGCGCGTCGCGGTGGGCGAACCGACCCGGCCGCGGCCGAAGGCGTCCGCGGCACCTCCGTGCCGTCGTCCTAGCTGGTGGAGTGCGAGGGCCGCGGCCAGCCCGATCGCGATCAGTCCCGCCCAGACCGCCCAATCCATTCCGCTGCGCCGGGCGAGGCCGACCACCGCGCCGGTGGCGAGGTTTCCGGCCAGGATGCCGACCCCGACCACGGTGTTGTAGAAGCCGTAATGGGTCGCCACCAGCCGGTCGCCGGAGAGCGAGACGACCGTGTCCATTTCGAACGGGAAGACCGCGGCGGTGCCGATCGCGAGCAGGGCGGCCGAGCCGAACAGGGCGGCGATCGCAGCGGGGACGCCGAGGGTGTCGGGTCCGGGCACGAGGGCCAGGGGCAGGAAGGACGCGGCCAGCAGGCACATGCCGACGACCAGGCTGCGTCCGGTTCCCCAGCGGGCCCGGAACCAGGCGGTGATCTTCAATTGGCCTGCGACGGCGACGATCCCGGAGATGACGAACACACCCGAAGTCAGCGCCTGGGACCGCGCCGGATCGATGAATTCGGCTTGCAGCGGCAGTGCCAGGTACACCTGGAAGGACAGCACATACGATCCGATCATCGCCGCCGCGAAGGCCAGGAATCGCCGGTTGTCGACCACCGTGCGCCAATCCTGAAGCACCGACGACCTTTCCGGGCGATCGGCCGCGCGGCGGGCCGGGAGGGCTAACAACTGGGCTACCGTCAGCGCGGCGAAGACGATGGCCGCACCGGCTGCCGTGACGCGGAAATCCACTGCCATCAAGGCGAGTCCGACCAGCGGCCCGGCCAGGATGCCCGCTTGATAGAACACATTGAAGACCGCGAACGCCTCCACCCGCCGCTCCCCCGCGTCGGCCGCGAGATAGGCCCGCACCGCCGGATTGAACAGGGCCCCGGCGAATCCCGTTGCCGCAGAAGCGATCAGCAATCCGGGGAGGGATGTCGCGAAGATCAGCAGGGCGAAACCGCCGGTGCGCAAGAGACATCCGGCGACGATGAGCGGCTTGTACCCGAGCCGGTCGGCCAGCGTGCCGCCGATCAGGAACATGCCCTGCTGGGAGAAGTTCCGCACGCCGAGCACCAGCCCGACCGCCCAGGCGGCCAAACCCAGTGGACCCGAGAGGTACCCGGCCAGATACGGCATCAACATGTAGAACCCGAGGTTGATGCCGAATTGATTGATCATCAACAGCCGCGCCGGCAGGTCGAAGGCGCGGAATCCGCTCAGCGCCGTCACAATCGCGCCTCCGCCAAATCGGTCATCGACCTCGGATCGGGCACCCGGGCGCAGCGCGTCCAGGCGGTCACCACCCGCTCGCCGGGATGGGCGATGGTGAGCGGGCGAACCGGGGGCGCGGCGTTCAGCAGCCCGTGCTCGGCGCAGAACGCATCGTTGTAGACGGTGTCGAAATACCGTTGCGGGCCATCGGGGAACACCGTCGCGACGCGTGTTCCCGCCGGCGCCATGCCCGCGGCCCAGCCCGCGACCAGCGCCACCGCGCCGACGCTCCAGCCGCCGGTGGCGTAGCGGGTGGCGGCCAGGGTCCGGCAGGCCCACACCGCCTCGGCGGGCGCCACCCAGTGCACCTCGTCGAAGGCGGCGTAGTCGACATTGCGGGGATAGATGCTCGAACCGAGGCCGCGCATCAATCGCGGCCCCGCGGGCTGTCCGAAGACGGTGGACGAGATCGTGTCCACGCCAATCAGTTTCAGATCGGGATTGAATCGCCTGAGCACCCGCGCCACCCCGGCCGAGTGGCCACCGGTGCCGACCGCGCACACCAGCACATCGACCCCGCCCAATTGCGCCATCAGTTCCAGCGCCAGCGATTCGTAGCCATCCACATTGTCGGGATTGCTGTATTGATCGGGGCACCACGAATCCGGTTCCCGCTCCAGCAGTTCGGCCACCCGGTCCCGGCGCGCCTGCTGCCAGCCGCCGGTCGGATGCGGCTCGCGCACCGAGTCCACCTCGGCCCCGAAGGCCGTGAGCATCCGGGCCACAATGGGTTCCAGGCCGGGGTCGGTCACCACCGTCACCGGGTGACCGAACGCCATTCCCGCCAGCGCGAGACCCAAACCCAGTGTACCGCTGGATGACTCGACGATCCGCGCGCCGGGCGCGAGGGCACCGCGTTCCCGCGCGCGACGCACCATGTGCAAGGCGGGCCGATCCTTCATCCCGCCCGGATTGGAGCCCTCCAGCTTGGCCCAGAAGCCGCGGCCCGCGGGGGCCAGCGGCGCGCCGATCCACAGCACGGGCGTGTTTCCCACCAGGGCGTGCGGTTGCCGAACGGGGCCCGGGGCCGCCGTCCGGCCCGCCGGGGTTCCCGGATGCCATTCGAGCACAACATCGTTCATGACTTTCGCTTCCTGTATCGATTCCGCCATCACGGCGGGCATGACGTGAGCAGGGCAGCGAACACCGGCCGACGGGAACCACCGTCGGCCTGCCGCTGACCTGTCAGCGCCGTGCGATACAGATGCGAGTGAGGATTTCCCGGCCGCTCGCGACGGCCGGGCCAGGCGGCCCGCGCACCCGATCGGCGAGCATCGACGCGGCCGCCGTCACCGCCCACCCGAGCGCGTCCGGAGCGGCTTGCGGCGCGCCGAGGACATCGGCGGTGCGCGGCGCGGCGGGCCCCTCGATCCGGTGCGGAACTTGCGATTCCCCGCAGTGGTCGGCAAAACCCGAGTCCCGATGCCCGAACTCGGCTGCCGCCGTGTGCAACTCGAGGACGACGGTCGTACCCAGCCCGAGGTTCTCGGCGTGCCCCGCCAGCGGTGCGGCACAGCCGAGGATCGACAGCAGGACCGCGACAACCAGCACCAGCATGACGACGACCCGCGATCTCGTCGCAGTGCGCGTCATGTCGCGTTCCCCCAATCCGCAGGCCGGGCTGTCCCCGGACAATCTACTATCCACATACGTAGATTGGGAGATCGCGCGGGTCACACCGGCAAGCCGCGGTACCGGTCGGCCACCGCGGTGCCGCGATCAGCGCGGCCGCGCCCCGCCGCTTCGATTTCGATTGCGCCACCTGCTTTCCCACTGACGGGTCATCGCCGGGTAGACGAGGCCGTATCGGAACGGTTTGATTCCCGCCATGTACAGGCGGCCGAGGAAACCGTTGGGCTTGACGAGGACTGCCATCCGGAGCTCGTAGTCGCCGTCGGCGGCCGGGACCCAGCCGAGATGGCAGACGCCGTGGACGGTCTTGTTGGCCAACTCCAGCGCGCATTCGTCGTCGAGTTCGTAGACGACGGTGAAAGGCGTGCCGGGCGGCAGCGTTCCGACCGGACGATCGCGCAGGTCGCGTGGCAGCCGGTCGCGTAGTGACCCGGATCACCAGCGGCACATCCGAAGGGCCGCCCGACTCGCGCAGAGCCTCGAGCACGACGGGGAAATCGTCGGGTCCCGCGCCGGGGGTGCGGAAGGACCACACGTCCTCGACGACGAAGTCGGGAGTGATCTCGTGGATCCGCCACGGGCGGCCGGTGTGTTCGGTGACCGGGAGCTTCATCGAGGTGTCCTTACTTGTTATACGGTGCCGTACAGAAGTGAAAGTCGTGAGAGGAGTAATGGATGGGTGTGCCCCGCACGCCGCGCGAGGCGTGGATCGAGCAGGGCTTGCGGACCCTGGCCGCGAGCGGGGTGGAGGCGGTTCGCATCGAGGTGCTGGCCAAGGCGCTCGGCGTGACCAAGGGCGGGTTCTACGGATACTTCGCCGATCGGGACGCCCTGCTGACCGCGATGCTCGATACCTGGGAGCGTGAGAGCGTCGACGATGTACTCGAAAGCGTTGAGCGCGAGGATGATCCGCGTGACAGGGTGGTGCTGGCCGGGCGTTTGGCCCTCTCGAGTGATCGCCTGCTGGGCGTCGACCTGGCGATTCGCAACTGGGCCCGGCACGACGAGGCGGTGGCCGCCCGCCTGCGCCGGGTCGACAACGAGCGCATGAAGCTCCTGCGCGAGATGATCGCGACCTTCTGCTCCGACCCCGACGAGATCGAGGCCCGCAGCCTGCTCGCGTTCTGCCTCGCCATCGGCAATCAATTCCTGGCCGCCGATCACGGCCACCGCACCCGCGCCGAGGTCCGCGCCCGCGCCTCCGCGATCATCCTGAACCGCTAGACCGGATGCGGTTGGCGCCCACGCGCTTCCCGATCGGCACGGCGGGCGCCGGCCAGGAGCAGGGCGGCCGCGACGATGAGCAGCAGTAGGGGCGACGGCCCGGACAGGACCGCCGTGACCACGGTCCAGCCCACGGCACTCCACGCGATGAACGCGGGCGGCGTGATGCGGTGGCGCTCCATCCACACCACCGTCAGGCCGATCAGGATGAGCAGCGGGCCGAAACTGAAGGCGGAGTACCAGAATCCGGCGGTCGTGTGGTTCATGGTGACGAGATCGCCGTCCCACAGCGCCCAGCGGAACCAGTCCCCGGCATAGTGCGGGAGCGTCTGCACCAGCGAGCCCACCGTATGTCCGACCCCGCACAGGGTGATGAGCCAACCCGCCCACTTGATCATGTCGAGCACCCCTTCGTTCACCGTCCGCGTCACCGTTCGGTTGTTATACGGTGGCGTATAACAACCAGGTTAGGACTGTTTATACGGTGCCGTATAGACCGGAAGGCTATGAAGGCAGCCACATCTCGCTCAATGGGCGGTGAGGGTGTCGAGCGCTTGGCGGGCGCGGGGTGCGTGCAGCGGTGAGAAGTTCGGGTTGATGTCGAGGGCGGTGCGCAGAGCGGCAGTGGCCTCGTCGGTGCGGCCGAGCGCGGCGAGGATCATGCCGCGGTGGTAGAGCAGGGACGCGTTGCGCCAGCCGAGGGTGCCTGCGCGGTCGGCGAGTTCGACGGCTTCGCCGTCACGGCCCGCCTTGTGCAGGGCCCACGCCAAGACGTCGGTGGTGATGATGTTCTGGCGGCGTGCGTATTCCAGCTGGGCCAGCCGAACGGCGTCGGCCGGGTCACCGTGGTCGGCGGCGAGCGAGGCGGCATCCAGATCGACGGTGGCGCCCTGGGCCTCCAACGCCCGGAAGCGATCGGAGACCGCCGCGTACTGGGCCCGCGCCTGATCGGGATGACCTGCCGCGTCCAGCAATTCGCCATACTCGATGAGATATTCGGGCAACGATGAGCGAGCCGTGAGCGCGGCGTATTGCGCGATGGCCCGGTCGAGATCACCACGGGCGGCGGAGATTTTCGCCTGACCCTGAAGCAACGCGGCATTATTCGGACTGGCGAGCAAGCCTGTGCGGTAATGGGTTTCGGCTTCGTCCAGCTGACCGGCGTTGAAGGCCAGTTCGCCGAGATGGTAGCGGCAGAACGCAATCTGATCGACGGTGGTGGCCGCGGCTAGGGCCAGTTGCATGGCGTCGCGGGCTTCGGCTGTGCGGCCGTGTAATTCGAGGTCGTAGGCGGCGCGGGTGAACGACGGGACGCCGGGGCGCAGATCCAGCATGCGCTGGACGGCTGCGGTGGCGGCGTCGGTGTCGCCGAGTTGGGTCAGCGCGTCGACCAGTACGCCTTCGATCTCGGCGCTGTCCGGTCGCAAGGTCAGCGCCTGTTCGGCGTAGCGGCGCGCGTTGGCGAAATCGTGGCGGGCATTGGCGAGTACGCCGAGGCCGGACAATGCCTCGGCATTGCCTTCCGGCTTCAGTTGCAAGGAGCGGTCCAGTGCCCGCTGCGCTTCGCCGTAGTTCGCGGGATCGCCTGTGATGCGTGCCAATTCGACGTAAGAGGCGCCTAATCCGGCCCAGCCAGACGCATTGCCCGGCACCCGATCCAGCTGCTGCCGCTTCTGTTCTATCTGCGCGGCAAGGGGTTCGGTGGCGGCGGACGGCTCGGCGCGGCCGTGGCGGAGTGAGTTCACGCCCAGGACGGCGGCGGCGAGGGCGATCAGCAGGAGGACGACGAGGACGGGATCGAGACGTTTGCGAAGCGGTGTGACAGACATGCCCGGACCTAGGTGGGAATCGGAGTAAGGGGGTTATCCGGATGGGCGGAAATCTTTGCCGCCCATCCGGATCGGTGATTCAGGCGCGGCGGCGACGCAGCCAGAGCCAGCCGCCCACGAACGCCAGCGCGGTCACTCCCGCACTACCGGCGGCGACCGGCAGCACCGGCGTCCCGCTGTCGTTGGACTTCGACGCGGCCGCCGGTGCGATATCGCCGACCACCGACGATTTCGCCCCGCCCGCCTGCTTCGACGGCAGCGCGACATACGGGAAGGTGTCGGAGAACTTCACGTCGTTGGCGTCGACCTTGTCCCCGGCGGCGAGCGCGTCGACCAGCTTGCCGGAGGCGGCCGCGCCCTCCATCGCCTGCACGGCGATATCCACCACGTCGTCGGTCAACCGGCGGCCGTTGGGGAAGCCCTGCAGGTCGCCGGCCAGCACGCCGAGGCGCTGCGGTTTGGCGGTCACCGGCACGGACATGTTGAGCCGCAACATCTCCGACGGCTGGAATGCCTGCGCCTGCACGTCGGCGTTGAGGACCTGGGAGTTCAGGTCCGCCTGGATCGGCGGGTGGCTGCCGTCCAGGGTCGGGGCGTTCTTGGCGATGCCGGTCAGGAAGATCTCCACCAGGTCATTGCGCGGCCCGGCGGGTGCGGGCACCTGGTAGACGGCCTGAATCAGTTTGGCCAGTTCGGGATCGGTGACCGCCTTGACCACCTCCGGGATCGTGGCGTCCTTGCTGGGCGAGAGCCCATTGAAGGCGTCCTTCAGATTCACCGGCACGACGACCTCGTTGACCAGCGGATTGCCCAGGCGCGACACCTGGACCGCCTCACCGACCGGATGCGCGGCGCCGGGCGACAGCTGCAGCGAACGGCGCTCGGTATCGCTCCAGACGCCGATCACCGGGTTGCGCTTGGCATCGCCGTTCAGGGCCAGATCCTTCATGGGGACTTGCAGCACAACGGTATTCACGTTGTACCCGGCGAGCGTGTCGGTGCCGACCTCGGACAGATTGCCGCCGTAGAGCAGGTCGAAGACGCGCAGATCCAGGAAGAAGGGATCCTCCGCCGCCCCGACGTACACCGATCCGCCGCCCGGCAGGCTCTTGGTGGCCTGTTTGACCAGCGGCGCGTAATCGGGAATCGACGCCGGTCCGGTGTAGGACGGTGCGGCCGGGCCGGTGACGATCGGCTTCCAGTCGTTCGCCCCGTGGCTGACCGACAGCGTGTAATTCTGCCGGAACAGCAGGTTTTCATCGTCGAGGCTGGTCACCGGGCCGTTGTTGTACAGGAACGTGGACCCGCCCCGGCGATCGTCATTGTTGAACGTGATCCGGTAGCTGACATCCGGTTTCCCGTTTCCATTGCTGTCGATATCGATGTCGTAGTTGGCCTCCGTGGCCCACGGGTAGAAGTTCGGGCCGCCATTGGGTTCCTGCAACCCGAACCAGTTGGCAATGATCGTGACGGTGTCCGGCGAGTCCGGGCTCACGAACGCATACACGTCCGTGTTGTCCACCGCCGGGTCCCCCGCGATCAGCGGCGCCTCCCGATGGCTGGACGCCGAGGCGACCGGCAATCCCAGTCCACCTAGGGAACTACTGAGAACTATCACTCCGGCAACCGCCAAGGCGGCCCCGGCACGGCGACGCACACCGCGCTGCGCAGATCGATACATGTGGCTTTTCTTTCGTTGGCTCCGAGCGCTTTTCGCGCCGGTATCGCCCATGCTGTGCCTCCGCCGCCGCACCCACATCGGTCGATCGACCTATCCCACCGGCGCGGCCACGCGCAGATAGGTCGATCGACCGATGCGATGCCGACCGCGCGACGCGCATCGTGACCCCGTGATGCGAATGCTCTACCGGACCCTGGCGACACTGGGCTGCGCGGTGATCGTCCTGCTGCACAACCCGATTGCCGCGCCCGCACATCCGATGCCGGGCACCACTATCCGGCTCGATGTGCACGAGACGACCATCGATGCCGAATTGTCCATCCCCACAGGCAATCTCGCGGAAGCCAGCGGCGTCGACGTCGACCTGCGCACCCAACTGTCGGAGGCGGACCGCGCCGGTCTCGCGAACTATCTGCACGGCCACCTGCGCCCCACCACACCGGACGGCATCCGGTGGACGGTCCTGATCAGCGACATGCGCCTGGACCTGTCCGGCCAGTCCGCGACCGGTTCCTACAAGGACCTACTCGTCCACGCGACCCTGACCCCACCACCGGGCGCCGACATGCGCCGCTTCGTCCTGTCCTACGACGCCGTAATCCACAAGGTGCCAACACATATCGCCATCGTGTCGGTCCGCCAGGACTGGCGAGCCGGCCGAGTCGACGCGACTCGCGACGCCCGCGAAATCGGCATCCTCCGCATGAACCCCGACTCCATGACCGTCCCACCCCTCGCGATCGACCTGACCGACACCGGTATCTGGCGAAGCTTCACCGGCATGGTCCTCCTCGGCATCCACCACATCCTCGAGGGCACCGACCACCTCCTCTTCCTCCTCACCCTCCTATTCCCAGCGGTACTGCTCGCCAAGTCCGGCCGCTGGCACCCCGAACCCCGCCCCCGCCGCGCC
>NZ_BAAFGR010000158.1:0-17941 GCF_041154655.1 Nocardia sp. JMUB6875 | reverse complement strand
GGCCGGGGGCTTGGCATCGACGGGCCGGGTGGTGCTCGAGGAGGGGACGCGGGTCTCGTCCCCGCCGCCCGGGTTGACCAATCCGGCGCGCAGGCTGCCGCCGATCAGGGCGAACACCACGCCCACCGAGAGGACGACCAGCCCGAGGAACACCTTGGGCGACATCTCCCCCGGTGCGACCAGACCGGGGGTGCCGTCGGCGGACGGGGTGGCGGGCTGTTCCCGCACCACATCGGGTTTCTCACGAACCGCACCCACCGCCACCCGGGAACTCCTTCGAGTCGAAGTACACGCCCACGATCCGAAAAGCTTCTCCTTCAAGGACCGTACACAGGGTTGCCGGGTGGCTGAACCGGCTACACGGTAAGGAAATAGTTCCAGGTGGGTATCTATTCGTACCGATTGCCAATAAGTAGCCCGGTCGGGTTGACGACGTCACGGCAGGGTGATCACGACCTTGCCGAACGGGTCGCCCTCGATGAAGTACCGGTACGCCTCGACCGCCTGCTCGAACGGGTACACCCGGTCGATCACGGGCCGCACCCGGTGCTCGGCCAGCATGGTGTTCATGGCCTCGAAATCGGCGCGGCTCCCGACCGCGATGCGGCGGATCGACAGGAACTTGCCGCCGAACAGGCTGGGCGGCTGCGACTGCCCCGGCGCCGGAGCGAAGGCCCCGATCAGGGTCACCTGCGCGTTGTAGGCCGAGGCGGCAACGGATTTCGGCAGGGTGGGCATGCCGACCGCCTCCACCGCGTGCTGGACGCCCGCGCCGCCGGTGAGGTCGAGCACCGCGCGCTCCCAGTCCGGCACCTCGTTGCGATCGATCACCTCGTCGGCGCCCAGCTTGCGCAGCCGCTCGGCCTTCTCGGCCGAGGAGGTGATCGAAACGACCCGCGCGCCCAGCATTTTGGCGTGCTGCACCGCGGCCAGCGCCACCGTGCCGGTGCCGGTGGTCAGGACGGTCTCACCCGGTCCGGCGGGCACCGGCTTGGTGAGCGCGGCCCAGGCCACCAGGCTCGCGCAGGTCAGCGAGGCCGCCTCCGCGTCGGTGAGGAACTCGGGCACGTGGACCACCGAATCCTCCTCCAGCAGCACGTACGTGGCGAGCCAGCCGTCGTGGTTCGCGCCGTACTGCTGCGCGGAGACCGCCTGCAGCTGCGGTCCGTCGTTCCAGGCGAGGAAGTAGGTGCCGGCCACCCGGTCGCCGAGGGCCGCGCGGGTCACGCCGGCACCCGCGGCGACGACCTCGCCGACGCCGTCGACCAGCGGTACGACGCCGGGCGTGGCGGGCAGCACGTAGTTGCCGTCCATCAGCATGATGTCGCGGCGGTTGAGCGCGGTCGCCCGCACCTTCACCACGACCTGGTGCGGTCCGGGTTCCGGCATCGGCTGCTCCCGGGTGGTCAGGCCGTCGAGTCCGCGCTGCGGTTCCAGGTGGTAGGCAATGCCGTTCATGGTTGTCTCCGAAACTGTTCGAATCTCGTTGTCGAGAAGCGAGTCTGCGCGGTTCGATGGGCACCCGCGATTCCCTGTAGGGAATGATCACGAGGCCGAGCCCGTCATACCCTGCAGGGAATCGCGGCACGGTTCTCGCGTGCGCAGAGTGGAGGCATGACGATCATGGCGGTGGCGACGACGACCAACCCGTTCGCCCAGCAACTGCGCGAGTGGCGCACCCGGCGGCGGTTGAGCCAGCTCGACCTGGCCATTGCCGCCGAGACCAGCCAGCGGTACCTGAGCTTCCTCGAGCAGGGGCGTTCGCATCCGGGGCGGACCATGGTGGTGCGATTGGCCGAGGTGCTCGGGCTCTCGCTGCGCGAGCGCAACGGCCTGCTGCTGGCCGCCGGATACGCGCCGATCTTTCCCGAATCCTCCCTGGACGCACCGGAATTGGGTGCGGTGCGGTTCGCGCTGGACACCATCCTGCAGGGGCATCTCCCCTATCCGGCGGTGGTGACCCGGCCGTTCGGGGTGCTGGTGGCCGCCAATCCCGGCTTCGCGCTGCTGACCGAGGGGTGCGCGCCGGAACTGCTGGAGGCGCCGCTCAATGTGCTGCGGCTGGCCCTGCATCCGGACGGGCTGGGGCGACGGGTGCTGAACATGCCGGAGTGGGGCCGCCATGTCACCGACAGCCTGCGCAATCGGGCCGGGCGCAGTCCGGATCCGGCCCTCGACGACCTCATCGCCGAGCTGGAAGGCTATCTGCCGCCGGTGGATCCGGGCCCCGGCCACCTCGGCTTCGCGGTGCCGCTGCGGCTCACCTCGGAGGTGGGTGAACTGCGGCTGATCACCACCATCACCTCCTTCGCCACCGCCACCGACATCACGCTCTCGGAGCTGCACCTGGAGGCGTTCCTGCCCGCGGACCAGGCCACGGCGGACTACCTGCGCGGAAGATTCTCCCCCGCTTAGAGATTCACCGATCCCTCGGGCGCGTCCGGCCAGCGCGCGCCGATGTGGCCGTCGGGGCGGACCAGCAGGGCCCCGCGCGGGCCGACGCCGCACAGGTCCGCGTATTCGTCGGGCAGGTGCTCGAAGTGGATCGGAAGCGTTGTGGTGACCCGCTTCTCCCAGCCCGAGGGGTCCGGTGTGAGGACTGTGAACCACTCGCCGATCGCGTCGAGGCCCGAGCGGCCCGGCGTCAGCCAGGCATGCGGCAAGCGGGTGCCGGGCCGCCCGCTGGGGATGTAGGCGGTGGCGCTGTCCGGCGGCGGTGGGCTGCCGTCCGGTCGGACCGCCTCCGAGTCGTAGGCGACGCCCAGGATCAGCCCGATCTGGTCGAAGTACCTATCGGTCCAAGGCAGTTCGACGTCCGACTCCGCCTCACCGGACTCCCGGTGCGTGCGGCGTGCGGCCTGGGCGTGCCGGACCCGCTCGGCATTGTCCACCGCCTGCCGCAGCGTGCGATGGGCGACCGGAAGTCGTTCGGTCTCATAGGTTTCCAGCAGCCCTGATGTCGCCCACCCGCGCAGCACACCGGCGAGCTTCCAGCACAGGTTGTGCACGTCGGCCACGCCCACGTTCATGCCGAGACCGCCGAGGATCGGGACCGCGTGCGCGGCATCACCCGCCAGTAGCACCCGTCCCTGCCGAAACCGTTCGGCGACAAACGCGTTCATCACCCAGTGCTGAACCCGCAGAACTTCCACCGGTACATCGATACCCGGGCCGAAGGCCTGCAAGACGAGGGCGGCCCAGTCGAAGTCGGTGCCGTGTGGCGCCGGGCCGAACCAGGCCCAGCCGCCCTCCGGATACAGCGGCGTGAACGACCCGTGTGCGGTGAAGTAGACCCCGGCGGGCTGGTCGGCGCACCAGCGGCCGAGATCGGCGTCGAAGACCACGGTGGTGGTCTTCCCGATCGCGCCGGGACCGGTGGTGCCGATCCCCAACCGGTGCCGGACAGTCGAATTGGCGCCGTCGGCGGCGATCACATAGCGGGCGCGGACCTGTTCGCGCGCACCGCCGACGCGGGCGGCGAGCATGGCCACCACGTCCTCGGATTCCTCGACCAGATCCACGAGTTCGACGTCGAATCGCACCGGTGTGTCCGCGGCGGCCAGCAGCGTCGGTTCCAGCCGATCCTGCGAGGTGACCACACCGGTCTCGGGGCTCTCCGGTATCGGCGCGGCGACCCCGACCAGTGCCTCGGTGCCGAAGTCGCTGTCGCCCAGCGTCTCCCGGAAACGCACCCGGCCGAACTCCGGCCCGAAGGCCCGGCTCCGGATCGTCCCGGCCAGGCCCAGCTGCCGGAATATCTCCATCGACCGCACATTGACCAGCCGGGACCTCGGAAAGGGCGACAGCTCCCGGTGCCGCTCCACCAGCAGGGTCCGCACACCCCAGCGGTCCAGCAGGGCGCGGGCGGTGAGTCCTACCGGACCTCCCCCGACGATCAGTACCTCCACCCCGTCCACCATCCGAGTGTGCGACCGATGGCCAAAACCGTCAATGACGGTGGGTTATGTCGATCTTGCCTGAGTACTTGTGGCCGAATACTCGTAGACGTATATTCGTAGACGAGTAAGGAGGTGCCGAATGGCCCGCAAGCGCAAGGTCGCCAATCTGATGGGGTTGGCGGTGCTCTCCGCCCTGGCCGTGCAGCCCATGCACCGGTACGAGATCGCTGCCAGATTGCGGGCGTGGGGCAAGGACACCGATATGAGCATCAAGTGGGGCTCGCTCTACACCGTGGTGGACAACCTCACCAAGCACGGCTTCCTGGAGATCACCGGCAGCGAGCGCGACGGGGCGCGACCCGAGCGGACCATCTATCGGATCACCGATGCCGGGCGCGCCGAACTCACCGACTGGACAAGGGAACTCGTCTCCGAGCCGGAGGCCGAGAAGGGCCGGTTCCTGGCCGGACTGTCGGTGCTCGCGGTGCTGCCGCCCGACGAGGTCATCGACCTGCTCACCCAGCGAATCACCAAGCTGGACAAGACCATTGCCGAAGCCCGCGCCCAATTGGCCGCTCTGGAAGGCTCAGTGCCGCGCCTTTTCCTGGTCGAAGACGACTATGAGCTGACCATGCTGAGCGCGGAGGCCGATTGGGCTCGCGCCCTGCGCGATTCGCTGGCCGACGGCAGCTTTCCGGGTACGGAGAGCTGGCGCGCCTGGCATCGCGATGGCGTCATGCCCGCCGAGCTCGTCGAACTGGCGGAAGGGGGAGCGCCCGCGGCGGACACCGACCGGGGCTGATCACACACTCACACCATGAGCCGGGCCCCGACGGGGGTGCTGCAACACCACCGCCGAAGCCCGGGAACACACCGTCTCGAACCGCGTCCGTACAGGCGAACCCGGCACCGAGTTTGGCAACTACAGGATAACTGGGTTCTCCATACGCGCGCCGGTTCGGGGTTTTTCGAAAGCCTACGAACACCTCTTTGGAGAGAACCATGTCCATCAACTCCGCAATCGTCATCGGCGGCGGCATTTCCGGCCCCGTCACCGCCACCGCGCTGCACAAGGCGGGCATCGATGTCACCGTCTTCGAGGCCTATCCGGGTCCCGCCTACGGCATCGGCTCGAACCTGGCGCTCGCGCCCAATGGCGTCGCCGCCCTCGAGATCGTCGGGGCCGCCGACGCGGTGCGCGCCGCGGCCGTCCCCATTTCCAAGTCCTCGATGTCGGTGAACGGCAAGCGTTTCGACCTGCCCGGCCTCGAGAACGTCGAGCCGCTGCGGGCCATCGACCGTCCCGTCCTGCACGAGATCCTGCACGACGACGCGGTCGCCGCCGGTGTCCGCTTCGAGTACGACAAGCGGCTGGTCGAGGTCGAGGAGCACGCCGGCGGCGTGACCGCGATCTTCGCCGACGGCAGCAGCGCCACCGCCGATGTGCTCATCGGCGCGGACGGCATCCGGTCCACCGTGCGCACCCTGGTCGATCCGAAGGCCCCCGGGCCGACGTATCTGCGCATGCTCGGCCTGGGCGCGTACACCGAATGCGATATCGACCTGGAACCGGAGCAGATGGTCTTCGCCTTCGGCAAGCGGGCCTACTACCTGTACTGGGCCATGCCCGACGGCCGCATCGCGTGGGGCGCGAATCTGCCCAGCGAGCAGTACTACTCGCTGACCGAGGCCCGTTCCATCCCGGCCGAGGAGTGGCTGCGCCGGCTGCGCGAGGCGTACGCCGGGGAGGAGCCGGGCGAGCGACTGGCCCGCAACACCACCGCGGAGGAGCTGGCCGTGGTCGGGGCGCTGCACATCATGCCGTCGGTGCCGCACTGGTACCGGGGCCGCATAGTGCTCACCGGCGACGCCATCCACGCACCCAGCAACACCTCCGGGCAGGGCGCCTCGCTGGCCATCGAGAGCGGTATCGAGCTGGCCCGCTGCCTGCGCGATATCGATGATCCGGCACGGGCTTTCGCCACCTACGAGGCGCTGCGGCGGCCTCGGGTGGAGGGGGTCGCGGCCCGGGTCGCGCGGGTCAACCAGACCAAGGCGGCCGGGCCGATCGCCCGCAAGGCCATGCAGTTCGTGATGCCGATGATGCTCAAGCGCATGGATCCGGAGAAGATGCTCGGCGGCGAGCAGCGGTTCCGGATCGACTGGGAGGCCACGGTGCGACCGGCCAAGGTCGACGCCTGATCGCGAAATACGCTGTAGCACAACGCCCCGTCGCGCAACTCTCGCGACGGGGCGTTTGTGCCGGGTCAGCGGCCGACCGGCAGGGCGTCCGGTCGATCGGCCTCGTCCAGGAGTTTGGTGGCGATATTGTCGATGGCCTGGTCGAGCAGTTCGCGATCGGCGGGATCGGTGGAATCCCAATCGGTGAGCTGACTTTCGAGCCAGTGCTTCCAGGCCCCTCGCACCCGGTCGACCTCCTCGACGCCCTTGTCGGTCAGGTTCAGGACGTCGCCGTCGCGCCGGAGCAGCCCGTCACGCTCTGCCTTCTCGTATACCGGGCCGATCAATTCCGTCGGGATCCAATGGGTTCGGGCGATATCGTCCAGCGTCGCGGTGCCGCGCAGGCGGTTGTACATGCGCACCTGACCCAGCGCCCATGCCTCGTCGCGCCCAAGCGAACTGCCCGCCGCCGCAAGGATTCCCGGATCCGGCACGGCATTGTCCCGCAGCTTGCGCAGCACCCGCGCGATGCCGCGCTCCAGCTGCACCAGCCGGTCCGCGGAGTCCGGCATGGAGAACTGCTCCCCCACATCGGTGGCCTCGGCCCGCGCGCTGTCGCGCAGCTTCACCTGCTTCAGGAAGAACGCCACCACGAAGCCGAGCAGCGCCACCGGCACCACCCAGCGGAACACGAAATCGATGGAGTCCGCGTAGGCCTGCACGATCGGGGCCGATTGCTGCTTCGGCAGATTCCGCAGCAGTTCCGGGTTCTGCGCGACCTCCGGCGGCACCCGCGATTCGATCAGTGCCGCTTGCAGATTCGGGCGCAACTGATTCGTGTACAGGGTGCCGAACACCGTGGTGCCGAACGCGCTGCCGATGGTCCGGAAGAAGGTGACCCCGGAGGTCGCGGTGCCCAGATCCGAATACGGGACGCTGTTCTGCACGGCGATGGTCAGCACCTGCATGGCCAGACCGACGCCCAGGCCCAGGATCAGCATGTACAGCGACATGAGCCAGAAGCCGGTGCCCGGCCCCATGGTCGACATCAGGTACAGGCCCACCGCCATGATGGCGCAGCCCAGAATCGGGAAGATCTTGTAGTGCCCCGTCTTTCCGACGATATTGCCGGACAGGATGGAGGTGAAGAACAACCCCACCACCAGCGGCAGCGTGCGCACACCTGACGCGGTCGCCGAAACGCCTTCCACGTATTGCAGATACGCGGGCAGGTAGGTCATGGCGCCCAGCAACGCGAAACCGACGATGAAGCTCAGGATCGAGCACACCGTGAACACATTGCTGCGGAACAGATGCATGGGCAGCATCGGCTCCTGCGCCCGGAACTCGGCGAACACGAAGGTGACCAGCATGACCGCAGCGGCCGCGAACAGGCCGATGATCATGGACGAGCCCCACGCGTATTCCTGTCCGCCCCATTCCAATCCGAGGATCAGGCAGGTGACGCCGACTGCGACCAGTGCGATGCCGAGGTAGTCGATGATCGGCTTGACGACCGCCTTGGTCATCGGAATGGTGCGGGCCGCCAGCGCGATCATGACGATCGCGACGGGGACGTTCACGTAGAAGCACCAGCGCCAGCTCAGGTGGTCGGTGAACAGGCCGCCCAGCGTCGGCCCGATGACCGTGGTGATGCCGAAGACCGCGCCCAGCGCGCCCTGGTACTTGCCGCGCTCGCGCAGCGGGATGACATCGGCGATCAGGGCCATGGAGGTGACCATGAGCCCGCCCGCGCCCAGGCCCTGGATGGCCCGCGCGAAGATCAGCAGCGTCATGCCCTGCGAGAGCCCGGCGATCATCGAGCCGATGATGAAGACGGCGCCGCTGAGCTGGAACACCAGCTTGCGGCCGAACAGGTCGCCGAACTTGCCGGACAGCGCGGTCGCGATGGCCTCGGCCACCAGATACGAGGTGACCACCCAGGCCATGTGCCCGGCCCCGCCCAGGTCCGCCACGATGGTCGGCAGCGCGGTGGAGACGATGGTGGAATCGAGCGCGGACATGAGCATGCCCAGGGCGACGGTTCCGAAGATGATGTTTCTGCGCGCCTTGCTCAAAGGCTGTGGCGCGGCGGGCTCGGCGGTGACGCTGGCACCGGTCATCGGCCCAGTATGTGGCGCTCACCAGCGATGATCCGGCAACGACACGGCAAACCGGGCAATCCGGCAGGGCGGCCGATCAGTTCGACCGGATGGTGTACTCGCCGAGCGCCGGTTCCAAGGTGTCGAAGGCGGCGGCGACCCGCTCGGTCAGCGCGGCCGCGATGGCCTCGTTCGACTCCCCCTCGACCGTGCGGCGCAACACCTCCTCGAACAGCACCCGGTGCACGCCGCCCAGCAGCGCGGCCGCCACGCGGGCCGTGAAATCGTCTGCGGGAGCGCCGGTTTCCTCGGCCAGCACCTCGGCAAGCAGGCGCTCGCGGTCCTCGTGAAATTCCCGCAGCCGCGCGACCAGGGCCGGACTTCCGGTGAGCAGCGCGGCGAAATCCGGCCCCGAGAACCCCGCCAGCACCGCATCCTTCTCGACCACCGCGGCCAGAAACGCCCGCCGCAGCGCGGCCAGGGCCGACTCGCCCGGTCGCCGCCCGCGCACCGTGTCCGCCGGGCCCGCGACGAAGGCGTCGTGAATATCCAGCACCAGGTCTTCCTTGCGCGGGAAGTAGTTCGTCACCGTCATCTTGGCGACCTCCGCGGCCTCCGCGATCTCGGCGATGGTGACGGTGTCGTACCCGCGTTCCATGAACAGCCTGGTCGCGGTGTTCGAGATGTTCTGCCTGGTCTGCAGCTTCTTGCGCTCGCGCAGGCCCAGTGGCGCGCCGGTCGGCGAGGATGTCATAAATCATTATCAGCATCTTTTTATGACTGTCACAAGTTTCTGGCCGCGACTCCGGGCTATCGCCACTCCGGTCTATCGCCGGAACTTACTCTGAAGTAAGGTCGAACAAACGACTCGAATTGTGAGGTCAGACAGCCATGGCATGGAAGCCCAGCGAAATCTCGGACCAGTCCGGACGCACCTTCGTGATCACCGGCGCCAATGGCGGGCTCGGCGAGCAGACCACCAAGGTGCTCGCGGGCAAGGGCGCGACCGTCATCATGGCCTGCCGCAATGCCGCCAAGGCGCAGCAGGTGGCCGACCGCATCGACGGCGATGTGCGGGTGGCGACACTGGATCTGGCCGATCTCGCCTCGGTGCGGAAGTTCGCCGACAGCCAGGGCGAATTCGACGTGCTCATCAATAACGCGGGGCTGATGAACATTCCCTTCTCGCGCACCAAGGACGGGTTCGAAACCCAGTGGGGCGTCAACCATCTCGGCCACTTCGCGCTGACCGGGCTGCTGCTGGACCGGGTTCGCGATCGGGTGGTCACGCTGGCCTCCATCGCCCACAAGCAGACCCCCAAGCTGTGGATCGACGACCTCAACTACGAGAACCGCCGCTACCAGCGCAATCTCGCCTACGCCCAGGCCAAGCTGTCGAACCTGATGTTCGCCCGCGAACTCCAGCACCGGCTCGAGGCTGCCGGATCGCCCAAGCGCTCCTACGCCGTGCACCCGGGTGTCTCGGCGACCGACCTGTTCACCCAGACCGAAACCCTCCTCGACAAGGTCTCCAAGCCGTTCATCCGGATCGTGGGCCAGTCGCCGTTCCACGCGGCCTACTCCTCGCTGTTCGCGGCCACCAAGGCCGATGCCGACCCGAACGTCTACTGGGGTCCGACCCGCTGGTTCGGAAGCCAGGGACCGGTCGAGGCATCGCCGTCCAGCAAGATTTCGCAGGACCGCGATCTGCAGCGTCGGCTGTGGGAAGAGTCCGAGCGTTTGACCGGGGTCACATACAAGTTCTGATCTGCAGACCTGCCTACTACGGGACCCGTAGTAGGCAGGTACCGTGGAGGTCGTGTCCGCTCCCCATCGCCGTCCGGCCCTGATCGTGTTCGTGGTCGTGGCATTTCTGGCGTGCCTGGGGCTGGGCTATTGGCAGTGGACTCGATTCGAATCCGGTGGCGGCACGTACCAGAATCTCGGCTACGCGCTGCAGTGGCCGTTGTTCGCGGGATTCGTGGTGTGGGCTTACATCCGGTTCGTGCGCTTGGAGAAGGAAGCCAAGCGCGAAGACGCACCCGAAGTCGAGTCCATTCCGGCCGACGCCCCCGTTCCCCGGCCGCGCCGGCCGAAAGCGGCGGCGCCGCGCGAGATTCCGGCGGGCATCCTGCCGGAGCGCCCGACGGCGGCCAAGGACGATGATCCCGAGCTCGCCGAATACAACAGGTACCTGGCCGATCTGCACGCCCGCGATATGGACGAGAAGGTCCGTGCGGCCGGGCTGCACCACCCCGAGAGGAGCGCCGGTTGAGCACCAGCGACAACTCCGCGAAAACACCGGTCGCCGATGAGACGACCACGCTGGCTCCCCGCCCGCTCGGCGCAGCCACGCCGGAGAAGATCCGCGGCGCGCTGATCCGCTACCGCGCGCTGGCCTACATCACCGGTGTCTGGCTGCTGGTGCTGTGCGGCGAGATGATCTACAAGTACCTGCTGCTGGACGATTCCAGCACCGCCCCGCACTGGCTGTTCTACATCGGCCAGGTGCACGGCATCTTCTACATGATCTACTTGGTCTTCACCATCGACCTGGGCATCAAGGCGCGCTGGAAGCCCGCGACCACGGCGCTGACCTGCCTGGCGGGCACGATTCCGTTCCTGTCGTTCGTCTTCGAGCACAACCGCACTCGCGAGGTGAAGGCCGCGTTCGCTCTCTGAGCGAATCGGCTTTGGGCACAAGGGGTTCGAGGTGTCATACCTCGGACCCCTTTCTCATGCCAGCAGTTCGCGGGTGAGGGCCTCGGTCCACCATTGCTGCACGCGGTCCGGTGACCAGCCACGTTCTACTGTGAGAGTGGCGTAGGTGTCGATATTGCACAGGGCCGCACAGAGATCCACCGCCGTGGCGACGTCCAGGCCCGGCCGGAGCGTGCCGTGCGGCCAGGACTCGAAGATTTCGCGCCGGGATCGGTCGCCTCGCGATCGGCCCTCGAGATAGGCCGCGGCGAGTTCGGGTTCGGTGCGCCCGGCCTCCCGGACCAGGGCGATGACATCCCCGGCGCGCTCGAACAGGCGGCGGTCGTAGGCGGTGAAGGCGGCCAGCTGACGGGCGGGATCGCCTGCGGCGGAATCCAATTCGGCGATCAGCGCGGGCACGTCGGCGGACAGGTCGGCGGCATCGATCAGGGCGCGGGTGAGGCCGGTCTTGTTGCCGTAGGCCGCGTAGACGGTCGGGGCCGAGACGCCCGCCGCGCGGGCGACATCACGCACGGTGGTGGCGGCCCAGCCGTGCGCCACGAACAGCTCGCGGGCGGCACGGCTGATGGCCGCGCCGGTCTCCTGGGCCTGCGCGGTCCGGCGTAGCGAGTCGTAGCGGCGGCGCTCCTGATTCATCGTTCCCCTTTGGGTTTACACAGCTTATATTGAATATGTGGCCAGTAAAGCTTCGAACCTCGCGAGCTGGGATTTCAGCCGCATCGGCGGGGTCGCCGCGCTCGGATTCGTCCTCGTCATCCTCGGCAGCAACGGCGTCCTGGTGGTTTCGGGCATGCCCCAGCCGGGCACCGATATCGCCGACAGCAGCACATACTTCAGCAACCACGCCGGAATCGCGGAGTTCGCCTGGGCCTGCGCGCCGGTGGCCTTCGTCTGCGTGACCCTCTTCGGCGCGAGCGTCGCCGCGCTGCTACGTGAACACGAGCGGGCCGACGGCACCGGCTGGTCGCTGGTCGGGCTGGCCGGATTGATCATGCAGACCGTCACCTTCGCGGCGATCACCGCGATCCGCTTCACGCTCACCGCGATTCCGGACCGGGGCTCCGCCGTCGCGGGCGGGCTCTGGACCCTGCACAATGCCCTGTTCATCGGGAACGGCGTCTTCCTGGCCCTGGCCATGCTCGGGCTGTCGGTCGGCGGCCTACGCGCGGGGATACTGCGGAAGTGGCACGCGAATCTCGGGTTCACTTCCGCCGCAATACTTTTCGCATGGACGCTGCTCGCTCCACTGCAACTCGACCAGCGCAGCCCGCTGGGCCTGATCGGATTGGTCGGCTGGCTGCTGTGGGTGGTCTGGGTCGCCACGTATGGCGTCACCCTGATTCGCCCCGCGCGCCGCTAGGGCACGCGGGGACGAAATCACTTGGCGGCCAGGGCCGCCAGGGCCGGGAGCAGTTGGCGCAGGGCGCGGCCGCGATGCGAGGCGGCATCCTTCTCGGCCGGGGTGAGCTGGGCCGAGGAGATGTCGCCGCCGTCGGGGAAGAACAGCGGGTCGTAGCCGAAACCGCCGTCGCCCACCGGCTTCCGGCCGATGACGCCGGGCCATTCGCCGCGGACGATCTCCTCGACGCCGTCGGCCACCAGGGCGCAGGCGGAGACGAAGCGGGCGCCGCGGCGCTCGTCGGGGACGTCGCCGAGCTGGGCCAGCAGCAGGGTGTTGTTGGCCTCGTCATTGCCGTGTGCACCGGACCAGCGGGCCGACAGGACGCCGGGCATGCCGTTGAGGGCGTCCACCTCCAGGCCGGAATCGTCTGCGACACAGGGGATTCCGGTGGCGGCGAAACCGTCGCGGGCCTTGGCGAGGGCATTGCCCTCGAAGGTGGCGGCGGTCTCGGGGGCCTCGGGGTATTCCGGGACGTCGTCGAGGCCGACGATCTCGATGCCCTCGACACCCGCCTCGTCCAGGATGCGGCGCAGTTCGTTCAGCTTCTTGGCATTGCGGCTGGCGACCAGGACGCGGGTCATCGCTTCTTGGACTCCTCCGGCTCGGGCAGCACGCCCGGGTACGGCAGCGCCAGCGCCTCCTTCTGCACCACGAACAGCTGCTCACAGCCCGCGAGCGCGGAGTCGAGCAGCTTGTCGAGGGTGGAGCGGGGGAACGTCGCGCCCTCGCCGGTGCCCTGGATCTCGACCAGGGTGCCGGTGTCGGTGGCGACCACGTTCATGTCGACCTCGGCGCGCGAATCCTCCTCGTACGGGAGGTCCAGGCGCACCCGGCCGTCGACGACGCCGACGCTCACCGCGGCGATGGCGCAGGAGATCGGTTGCGGGTCGGCCAGTTTCCCGGCCGCGCCCAGGTAGGTGATGGCGTCCGAGAGCGCCACGTACGCGCCGGTGATGGCGGCGGTGCGGGTGCCGCCGTCGGCCTGCAGCACGTCGCAGTCCAGGGCGATGGTGTTCTCGCCGATGGCGGCCAGGTCGATGCAGGCGCGCAGGGATCGGCCGATCAGCCGGGAGATCTCCTGGGTGCGGCCACCGACCTTGCCCTTCACCGACTCTCGGCCCGAGCGGGTGTGGGTGGCGGCGGGCAGCATGGCGTATTCGGCCGTCAGCCAGCCCAATCCGGAATCCCGGCGCCACGGCGGCACCCCGTCGGTGACGCTCGCGGTGCACATCACCCGCGTCCCACCGAACTCCACCAGCACCGAACCCGCGGGATGCGAGGTGAAACCCCGGGTGATCTTCACGTCGCGGAGTTCGTCATCCGCCCTGCCATCGGCTCGTTTCGACACGACGCACAGCCTAACGGCCAGTCACCTGGCCGTGTCCGCGGCCCGCAGAAGCTCAGATGTCGAAAACCTCACCCGGGGAGACCGCGTGGACCGGGCCGCTGAAGACGGCCTTGGCCTCGGCGATGACGTCTTCGCGGGAAGTCCACGGGGGGATGTGGGTGAGGAGCAGCTCTTTGACGCCCGCGCGGGCGGCGACCAGGCCCGCCTCGTGGCCGGAGAGGTGGATGCCCGGCGGGCGGTTGGCCGGGTCGTGGGTCCAGGAGGCCTCGGAGAGGAGAACGTCTGCGCCGCTGGCCAACTCGAAGACCTCGTCGCACAGCGCGGTGTCGCCGGTGTAGACCAGGGTGCGGCCGGCGGCGGTGGTGATGCGCAGGCCGTAGGACTCCGGCGGGTGGTACATGCGGCGCGCCTCGATGGTGTGGCCGGGGCCGAAGGAGATCGGCGTCTCGGTCTGCCAGACGCGCATGTCGATGACGTCGGACCAGTCGTCGGTCTCGCCGCCGATCTCGGCGGAGGCGTTGCCGATGCGCAGCGAGGTGTCGGTCGGGCCGTAGACGATGGCCTTACCCGTCGGCGGATTCGGGTGGTACCGCCGCCACACCAGCAGGCCCGGCAAATCCAGGCAGTGGTCGGCGTGCAGGTGGGTCAGGAAGATGTCGACCTCACCCGGATCCAGGTGGCGCTGCAGCGCACCGAGGACCCCGGGACCGAAATCGATGACTGTCGGTGTCATATCCGGGCCGGTCAACAGGTAACCCGACGCCGGGGAATCCGGGCCGGACACACTGCCCGAGCACCCGATCACGGTGAGGCGCATTCCCCCATGCTGCCACGCTGCATTCTCACTCAAAGGAGGGATCCCCCAAATCGCCGACCGCGTCCAGCGTCACCCCTACGACGCGAGACGGCCGGCGTCAGCCCCGCGACGATGACGACGTTCATTCCCAGAGAGTACCCACCCGGCAACCACTCCACCTATCGCCCCGAAAAGATGTCCTTGCCAAGAGATTTGCGGGTTGCCGGGCAGGACGCCCCACAGAATCGAGCCGTAGAGCACCAGTACCGCCAGCCCGACCGCGATCTGCAACACATTCCGGGAGAACCAGCCCCAGCAGATCAGATAGGTGAGCCAGCCGAACACCAGGACCGAGGCGCCGACCGAAACACTGTGCGGCGGTGCGGTCAGCCACTGCCCCAACCCCGCGATCACCCAGATGATGGCCGTCGCGATGAGCCCCCGCCCGATCCCGGTCAGCAGCGTGAGCAGCCCGAGCACCAGCACCGGCAAGGTGTTCCCGAACAGATGCGCCCAATTGGCATGCAGCACTGGCGCGAACAGAATCCCGACCAGCCCCTCCTCGCTGCGCGGCCGCACCCCGGCATTGTCGAGCTCCCCGTTGGTGACGCTATTGACCCCCTCCACCCCGTACAGCAACGCGGTGAATCCCAACGTCAACGCAATGGCCCGCTGCCACAGCAACTTCAGAGCAGCCGAGCTGCTCGCCGCGACGCCGCCCGCCGCCGGTTTCGCCAACTGCCCACGCAGCCGCGCGATCCGATCCGGATCGAACGACGACCCCAGCCCACTACCGCCGCTCATAGCAAGACCTCCTAGGCCATCCTGCCCCCGAGCCTACCGCCGCCTCCGGCCCCGCCGCCTCGGGGAATTCCCCGAGGCGTGGCATCGGATGGGCTGCCCGACGGCTCGGTCCGGAGCGCACGCGAGGTTCGGTGCGGCGGCGCGTCACATCCACCGCCGCAACAACGGCCGACCCGCTCGGCGCGAAGTCATCGGGGTTGTGCCCCACACCCGGCGGATCCGTTCCGGTGACCGCACGCGGCCGACGGCTCCGTCCGGCCACAAAATTGCCGCGCCCGCTGCGCATTCGCAGCGGGCGCGGGATCACTTGTCTTCGCTGGTCAGGCCCAGAGTTGGCCGTCGAGTTTCTCTTCGGCCTCTTCGAGGGTGCCGTCGTAGGCGCCGGTGGAGAGGTATTTCCAGCCGCCGTCGGCGACGACGAAGGCGATATCGGCGCGCTGCCCGGCCTTCTGGGCCTTGCGGGCGACGCCGAGGGCGGCGTGCAGGATCGCGCCGGTGGAGATGCCGGCGAAAATGCCCTCTTCGGAGACCAATTCGCGGGTGCGGCGGACGGCGTCGTAGGGGCCGACGGAGAAGCGGGAGGTGAGGACGGACTCGTCGTAGAGTTCGGGGACGAAGCCCTCGTCGAGGTTGCGCAGGCCGTAGACGAGTTCGCCGTAGCGGGGTTCGGCGGCGACGATGTCGATGGCCGGGACCTTTTCGCGCAGGAAGCGGCCGGTGCCCATGAGGGTGCCGGTGGTGCCGAGGCCCGCGACGAAATGGGTGATCTCGGGCAGGTCGGCGAGGATCTCGGGACCGGTGGTCTCGTAGTGCGCCAGCGCGTTGGCCGGATTGCCGTACTGGTAGAGCATCACCCAGTCCGGATGTTCGGCGGCGATCTGCTTGGCCAGCGCCACGGCCTGATTGGAGCCGCCCGCCGCCGGGGAGTCGATGATCTCCGCGCCGAACATGGTCAGCAGCTGCCGCCGCTCCACCGACGTGTTCTCCGGCATCACGCAGATCAGCTTGTAGCCCTTGAGCTTGGCCGCCATCGCCAGCGAGATGCCGGTATTGCCGCTGGTCGGCTCGATGATGGTGTCCCCGGGCCGGATCCGCCCCTCGGCCTCGGCCTGCTCGATCATGCGCAGCGCCGGACGGTCCTTGATGGAACCGGTCGGGTTGCGGTCCTCGAGCTTGGCCCACAGCCGGACGTGATCGTCGCCGTCCCATTGCGGGGACAGATTCTTCAGCCCGACCAGCGGGGTGTTGCCCAGCGTCGCGATCAGCGACTCATAGCGCGCCACGGCTAGCGCGAACCACCGGCGACCGCCGGGAGGATCGTGACGGTGCCGCCGTCGGTCACCTCGGCCTCGAGGCCGCCGCTGAATCGCACATCCTCGTCGTCGATGTAGATGTTGACGTAGCGGTTGAGCTTGCCGTCCTTGAGCAGCTTCGCCTCCAGGCCCGGGTAATTGGCCTCCAGGTCGGCGATGACCGCGGCCAGGGTCGCGCCCTCGGCCTGAACTCGCTTCTGGTCCTTGGTGATCGGACGCATGATGGTCGGGATGGACACGGTGACCGACATGGGTGGGGACTCCTTGTGTATTTCGTTCGGGCTCAGGCGGTTTGGTAGGCGGCGACGATCTCGACGGGCTCCTCGGTGACCACGCCCTCGAGGATCCGGTAGCTGCGCAGTTCGTGCTGCTCCGCATCGCGGGTGGACACCAGCACGTAGTGGGCATTGGGCTCGGACGCGAAGGAGATGTCGGTGCGGCTCGGGTAGGCCTCGGTCGCGGTGTGCGAGTGGTAGATGACCACCGGCTCCTCGTCGGCGGCGTCCATCTCCCGCCACAGCCGCAGCTGCTCACCCGAGTCGAACTCGTAGAAGGTGGGCGAGCGCGCGGCATTGATCATGGGAATGAAGCGCTCGGGACGGTCGGAGCCCTCGGGACCGGCGATGACACCGCACGCCTCGTCGGGGTGGTCGGCGCGCGCGTGCGCGACCATCGCCTCCACGAGGTCTGCCCTGATCACCAGCACGGTCGCATCCTTCCGCTCACGACGACCCCGGCCGAACGGCCGAAACGCTGTCGTCAACAGGTGAGAATATGCGGCTATTCCCGGTGAAAGCGGTCACACCCCTGGCGGGGCGCCGAACAGGTCACGGTAGGCGGGGATGCCCGCCACCGAGGTCGCCGACAGGATCGCGTCCACGATGGCCCGCTCCACACAGACCGCGGCGGCCGTGCAGAGCTGGTCGAGGATCAGCAGATCCGGCGGAAAGGCCGGGGGCAGAGGGAAATTCGGCTGCTGCTCGGCGGTGCCGGTGGCCAGCGCGAAGAGGGTGTCGCCGTCCAGCGGGGAATGCGCGGGCCGGATGGCGCGGGCCAGACCGTCGTGGGCGGTGGCCGCGAGCCGCTTGCAGGCGGCCTTGTCCAACGCCGCGTCGGTGGCGACCACGCCGATGGTCGTGTTGAGGACGGTGCCCTTGACGGCCAGCGCATTCGCGGCCGCCAGCTGTTCGGCATCGGCCGGAGCGAGCCCGAAGTACTCGGGGCCATCGGTGCCCGCGCCCCACGGCAAACCCGTGCGCGGATCGAACACCGAGCCAACGGGATTGGCGACGATGACCGCGCCGACGGTGATTCCGGCGGCCGGTCCGTCGGTGAAACGCACACTGGCCGTGCCGATCCCGCCCTTGAGCGACCC